>NZ_JBQCGW010000104.1:0-6305 GCF_051955275.1 Pseudobacter sp.
CATGAAGCCCGCCTGCGCGATACTGGAATAAGCCAGCATCCTTTTCACGCTTTGCTGGAACACGGCAGTGAAGTTGCCTATCAGCAGGGTGGCGGCAGTAATGATGGCAATCAGCGTCTGCCATTCAGCATGCATGGTTTCAAACGCGCCCTCAAAGAGGCGGATGAACGCAATGAAGAGTGCGGCTTTTACGATAGTTGCCATGAAGGAAGTGAATACGGTGGGCGCACCATCATACACGTCCGGAGTCCAGAAGTGGAAGGGGGCCGCAGACACTTTGAAAGAAAGAGAGAACATCAGCAACAGCATGCCTGCGCCGATCATCGGGGTGAGGGCACCTGTGCCCAGTCCGATCTGTTCTATATTGAAGGTTCCTTTTGCCCCGTAAATCAGGCAGATACCCATCAGCATGATGCCGGTGGAGAAAGAACCCATCAGGAAATATTTCAAACTGGCCTCATTGCTTTTCAGGTTTCGCTTATCCGCTCCCGTTAGAATGTACAGAGGAATGGAAATGATCTCGATCCCCAGGAAGAGCATCAGTAAAGAAGTGAAGGAAGAGGAAACGCAGATGCCTGCGATAATAAAGAAGATCATTGCATAGTATTCGGCTACATGCAGTCCTACTTTTTCCATATCGCGGCCATTGAGCAGGAAGTACACCAGGGTACAACCGATAGCGATGGCGTTGAAGAGCAATCCGAAATTGTCGAAGGCCAGCATGCCATAGGTGTTCACATCAAACAGCTTTGTTCCGTTGAGCTCCAGCAGGTTCACAACAAAGACTGCCACAATGCCGATGATGGACAATGAGCGAACCAATGCGTTGCTTTTGCTGAACGCACCACTAAACATCATTACCACGCCCCAGATAGCCGATATTACAATTGCATTCATAACTTAAATCTATGCTTTCCCTTAAATAGGATGTTTGTTTATCATTTTGGACATGATGGCGTCAACAGTTCCCTCCGTCAGTTCCAGGAACGGTTTGGGATAAACGCCGATCACCAGGATGGCCACTACCAGGATGCCCAGCACCAGCTTTTCGTTGGGGCGGATATCCATTGCGTTGGACGTGATCTGGTTTGTATTTCCATAAAACACCTTTTGGATCATGTTGAGAGTGTACACGGCAGAGAGGATGATGCTCAATCCGGCCACAGCCGTGAAAAGCCATCCCATCTTGGATGCGGTGCTGGTGAATACGCCGGTGAAGAGCAGGAACTCACCGATAAAGGCATTGGTGAGCGGCAATGCCACATTGGCGAGTGCCACCACTACCAGTAAGATGGTAAGTCCCGGGGCTTTCTGCGCCAGTCCCCCCAGCTCGGAGATCTTGCGCGTTTTGAACTGGCGTTCGATCAGTTCCACCACGATCCACAATCCGATAACGTTGATACCGTGGTTGAACATCTGGATCATCACACCCTGCATACCTTCTTTGGAAGTTACGAAGATGGCCAGGCACATCAGACCAACGTGCGCGATGGAAGAATAAGCCACCAGGCGCTTCAGGTCATCCTGCTGCATGGCCAGGATGCTGGCGTAGATCATACCGATCACGCAGAGCAGACCAACTGTATCGCCCTGTTGCCAGGTAGCGGCAGGAAGTACAGGAGCCAGCCAGCGGATCACACCAAGCAGACCCATTTTCACCATCACACCACTCAGTACCATGGTAGTGGCAGTAGGTGATTGCTCATATGCATCAGGCTGCCAGGTATGGAGCGGGAAGATGGGCATCTTTACTGCAAAAGCAATGAAGAACAGCCAGAACAGCCAGTCCTGCTCCTTGTGAGAAAGAGCAGCTTTATAAAAATCTTCCAGCGCAAAGCTCTGTCCGGGTGTATGAAGGTATACATAGATGATCCCGATCAGCATGAACAGGGATCCCACGAAAGTATAAACGAAGAACTTGAAAGTAACGGCGATCCTTCTTTCCCCACCCCACTGAGAGCAGAGGAAGTAAGCAGGGATCAGCGCCAGTTCCCAGAAGAAGTAGAAGAGCAGCGCATCATAAGCCAGGAACACGCCCATCAGTCCGGCCTGGGAAAGCAGCATGAGTGCAAAGAAGTTCTTTGCATTCTTATAGGTTGCATTCCAGGTAGACAGGAAGATCATCGGGAAGGCCACTGCCGTAAGGAGGCAGAGGATCTGACCCATTCCATCGAGTGTAACTGCAAAGCTGCTCCCGAGCAGGGGCATCCAGGGCAGGTTGGCTTGCAATGCTGCAGGGTCCTTTACCACGGTGATCCCCAGCACGGAGATAACCAGGGTAACGATTGAAGCAAACAAAGACCATGTCTTTGCTGCCTTTTCCTGTTTGATGAGAAAAGTAGCCAATCCACTCAGCAACGGAATTACAATCAGTAAAACAGGTATCATTTAGTTTATAATTATTTCTTCAGGAAAAACTGGATCACAAAGAATACCAGTATGCTTAACACCATCAATAAAACATAGCTGCCCACTTGTCCGCTCTGCACCAGGCGAACCTGGCGGCTCACATACTGCACGGAACGGCCCACGCCATTCACCAGTGCATCGATCACGCCTTTCTCCACCCATTTGTTCAGGAATTTTCCGAGCCAGAAGATGGGACGAACGATGATGCCATTGTAGGCTTCATCCACATACCATTTATCAGCGAGCACTTTGCCAAAGCCGGATGGCTCCGCCAGGTCAGGCTTTTTGCTGAACCTTCTGAGGGCGTAGATGATCATCACCAGCGCCAGCAGTACAGAAGCTCCCATGAGGATGTATTCCGTCTGGTGGTCCATATGATGTGCGTTGTGTGCCAGTTTAGCGCCATCGGCAAAAATCGGACTGAGGTAATGTTCCAGTGAATGGGCATTGGCCATCAGTACTTCAGGAATGCCGATCCAGCCACCGATCACACTGAGTACAGCCAGTACAATGAGGGGAAGCGTCATGCTCAGCGGGCTCTCATGCAGATGATGTTTCTGCTCTTCCGTTCCGCGGAAATTTCCAAGGAAGGTAGTGGCATAGAGACGGAACATATAGAAGGCCGTCATACCAGCGCAGATGAAACCAAGCACCCAGTAAATTTTATTGCTGTTGTAAGCAGCAGCCAGGATCTCGTCTTTGGAGAAGAAACCTGCAAAGGGAGGAATACCTGCAATGGCGATACAACCTATCAGGAAAGTAAGATGTGTGATGGGAAGTTTCTTTTTCAATCCACCCATGTTACGGATATCCTGCTCATGGTGCATGGCATGGATCACGGAGCCGGCGCCAAGGAACAACAGGGCTTTGAAGAAAGCGTGCGTCATTACGTGGAATACCGCGCCCGTGTAAGCGCCAACGCCCAGGGCCAGGAACATATAACCCAGCTGGCTGACCGTAGAGTAAGCCAGTACCTTTTTGATATCGTTCTGTTTGAGCGCAATGCTGGCTGCGAGTAAAGCGGTAGCCAGACCGATCACCGCAATCACTGTTTGTGTAGTGGGTGCCTGTGTGAACATGATATTGCTGCGTGCGATCATATAGATACCCGCAGTTACCATGGTAGCGGCGTGGATCAGCGCGGATACAGGCGTAGGGCCGGCCATCGCATCTGGCAACCAGGTATAGAGCGGGATCTGTGCACTCTTACCGGTAGCGCCTACAAAAAGCAACAGGGTGATGCCGGTAATATCGAAAGCAGTGAAGCCCTTGATAGCAGAGATATTTGTAAGGAGATCAAACACTCCCTTGTGATCAGGTGTTGTATAGGTAACGGTACCGAGTTTAGCGATCAGCCAGAAGATGGCGAGCAGGAAACCGAGGTCTCCGATACGGTTCATGATAAAGGCTTTCTTGGCAGCGTTGCCATACTCCATATTCTTGAACCAGTATCCGATGAGGAGGTAAGAACAGAGGCCTACACCTTCCCATCCGATGAACATGATCACGAAGTTGGCTCCGAGGATCAGCAGCAACATGGAGAACACGAAGAGGTTGAGATAAGCGAAGTAGCGCGCATAGTGATGGCTCTCTTCCTCGTGCATGTAAGCGGTGGAATATAAATGAATAAGGAAACCAACGCCCGTGATGATCAGGAGGAACAGCGCGGAGAGCTGGTCGGCCTGGAACGCAAACGGAATGCTGAAGTCACCTACCCTGATAAAATCGAAATAGTTGATTACGCCGGTATGGCCATTCTTCACATCTATGAAGATCAGGATGCTGATCACAAAGGAAGCAAGCACTGTACCGCAGCCTACAAGGCTGACCAGTGATTTGGAAAGCTGCTTGCGGAATAAACCGTTGATCAGGAAACCGATCAGCGGAAGTACAGGCACCAACCAGACTAATTGTAAAATGTTCTTCATAAATCGGGCATCAATGTTTCAACCTGTTCAAAAAATTAACATCAACTGAATGCACATTCCGGTACATCATCACAATGATGGCAAGCCCCACACTCACTTCAGCAGCTGCTACCACCATGATGAAGAACACAAAGAGTTGTCCATCTATCCCGGCCATGGGATTGGCGGCTGCGCCGGCGAGGTGGTGCATTTTGGAGAATGCAACCAGCAAAAGGTTCACTGCGTTCAACATCAGCTCAACACACATAAAGATGATGATGGCATTGCGGCGTGTGAGCACACCGGCAATACCGATGCAGAATAACGCGAGTGACAATACGATGTAATATTCGATCTTCATAACACAATTTGAAAATTCATTAGTCGCCCTTCTTCCCTATCACTACTGCACCAACCATCGCACTCAAAAAGAGGATGGAGCTGATCTCAAAAGGCACAACAAAATCTGTGAACAATGCTTTTCCGAGGTTCTCGATGAGGCCGATATTTCCTTCCTTGATCTGAACCAGTTCTCCTTTCACTTCGGCGGATTTCAGGGCCGCCACCATTACCAGCAGCAGACAGCCTCCGGAAACAACACCGGCCAGTTTCAGCCATTTGTTCTTTTTGGGCTCAGATTCCGCATTCAGGTTCATTAGCATGATCACAAAGAGGAAGAGTACCATGATGGCGCCCGCATATACGATCAGGTTCACAACACCGATGAACTGTGCGTTCATCAGAATATAATGTCCGGAAATAGCAAAGAAAGTGGAGATCAGCCATAATACACTGTAAACAGGATTCCTGCTGATAACTACCATGATTGCACTACCGAGTGCCAGCACACTGAGAAAATAGAATAAAAAAACTGTTACGCTCATTGTAGTGTATGGTTAATTAGTTCGCCTGTTCTTGTTGTTTGGCACGGTTGCCCAGTGCTTTTTTGTATTCCTCCGGTTTGGTAACGGGATCAGGGATCAGCAGATCGTTCTTACCATAGATGAGGCCCTTGCGCTGATAATTGCTCGGAGCAAAGGTTTCACTGAGGTAGATCGCATCTTTCGGACATGCTTCCTCGCAGAGGCCGCAGAAGATACAGCGAAGCATATTGATCTCGTACTTGGCCGCGTATTTCTCTTCGCGGTACAGGTTCTCTTCACCCGGCAGGCGCTCGGCGGCTTCCATGGTGATGGCTTCTGCCGGACAGGCAACAGCGCAGAGACCGCAGGCTGTGCAGCGTTCGCGGCCTTCGTTATCACGGTTCAGTACATGCAGACCACGAAACACCGGGCTGAACTCACGCTTCTGCTCAGGATAGCTGATAGTAGCTTTCTTCTTGAAGAAGTGCTTCAGCGTGATCATCATGCCCTTGAAGATCTCCCATACGTAGATCCTTTCCATGAAGGTCATGGGCTTCCTGTCCACCTGTTTCGCTCTGCTTGTTAATGATTGCATATAACTAATGTTACTTATTGTCTATTATTTTTTAAGCCACAATACCACAGCGGCAGTAATGATCATATTCGCAAGCGCTAAAGGTATCAATCTTTTCCAGCACAGGTGCATCAGCTGGTCATAACGGAACCTTGGAATGGTCCAGCGTACCCACATGAACAGGAAGATGAACATGGCTGTTTTCGCAAACAGGGTGGCTCCCTGTATCAGTACGCCCCAGTTGCCGATACTCTCGATCATCTTAGCATCATTCACAAATGGCACATCATATCCACCGAAGAAGAGGGTGGCCATGATCACGCTGCTGATGAACATATTGATATATTCTGCGAAAAGATAGAAACCGAGTTTCATGGTTGAGTACTCCTGGTGGTAACCGAAGTTCAGCTCGTTCTCAGCTTCCGGAAGGTCGAACGGCGTACGGTTACATTCTGCAAACGCACATACCAGGAAGATGAAGAAGCCCAGCGGTTGCCAGAGCACGTTATACCAGCCATCGAGCTGCTGACCAACGATCACACTCATTTTGAG
>NZ_JBQCGW010000105.1:0-5461 GCF_051955275.1 Pseudobacter sp.
GACGTGTTGCCAGAGGCGACGGAATATAAGTCACTCGCGGGGACGCGAGCGACCGGCATACTTCGCCTGCGTCCATCTAAAATAAAATTTAGACAAATCTAAAAAATAAATCGTAACAATCAAATAACTTTTCCGTTAGTGGTGCTGAATGCCTACTTTTAACGCATCAACACCAAACCGGTATATGAAAAAAATTCTCTTCTTTTTGCCTGTGTTGCTGCTGTTTGCATCGGCATGCAAGGAAAAAAAGACCTCTCTGAAAGATGATGACAAGGTGGAGATCGGCGACTTCATTGAATTCTTTCCGGAAACGGCCCTGCCATTCCGGATGGATGATACGTTGCTGGTGAAAAAAACTACTGATTCAGCACTCATCGGCATGAAGATCTTCAAACAGTTCATTCCGGACAGTGTAATGAAGAAGGATTTCAGCAATCCGGCCTCCCTGAAACTGTATTCACTGGCCAGGTATAAAGACAAAAGCAAGGAGACCTATCTTTTTGTGAAGGCAACGGCAGGCAGTAAACGCGTTTGCTACCTGGTGGTATTCAGTGACGATAACAAATACCTCAATACCATCCCGCTTGTAAAGGACGGATTCGATAATTCCACCAGCTCATACGGGGTGCTTGACAAAAAACTCCAGATCATCACATACCGGGAGCGTAAGCAGGCCGGGATGATCAGTTCATTCAAACGGAATGTATATTTCTACAACAGCGCTGCCAATGAGTTCACATTGCTGATGACCGAGCCCAACGAGGAGATCATCCAGGATGTGATCAATCCGATCGATACACTTAAAACCAGCCATAAACTGGCTGGCGACTATGTACAGAATAAAAAGAATTTTATCTCTTTCCGGGATTCCAAAAGGCCCAATGAGCTCAGCTTCTTCGTGCACTTTGAAAAAGACAAGGGTGAATGCAAAGGAGAACTGAAAGGTGTGGCAAGGCTTGTAAACAGTAACCTGGCCGTGTACCAGGAAGGCGGCAATCCATGTGAACTGCAATTCAGTTTCAAAGGCAATACCGTTACCATGAAAGAAACCGGTGGATGCGGCTCCTGGCGCGATATCAAATGCTTCTTTGAAGGCAGTTACACGCGTAAGAAAGCAGCAAAACCCACCACACCGGCCGGTAAGAAAAAGTAGTTCCAGGGCCCTTGCCCTTAATTTTTATAGAATAAGCAGTATATTGCACTCGTTTGTGTAGTTTGTACACATTGTTTTTAATCACCAAGCAGACGATAATTATGGATTTTACCAATTATACCGTACCGTACCCCATCGATGAGGCTTACAAAAAGAGAGTAGCTTATTTCTCCATGGAGTTCGCCATTGCGCAGCCCCTCAAAATTTACAGCGGAGGCCTGGGTTTCCTGAGTGGTTCCCACCTCAGAAGCGCTTACGAGCTGAGCCAGAATATGATCGGCATCGGCATTTTGTGGAAATATGGATATTATGATCAGGCCCGCAACCAGGACGAGACCCTGAATGTGACCTGGATGGAAAAACATTACAGCTTCCTGGAAGATACCGGCATCCAGTTCCAGATCACCATTCATGATCACCCGGTATGGGTGAAAGTATGGTACCTGAAACCAGAGATCTTTGGTACCGCTCCCTTGTTCCTGCTTAGCACCGATGTTCCCGAGAATGATTATGTTTCCCAGACCATCACCCACCGCCTCTACGATGCCAACGTGGCTACCAAGGTGGCGCAGTTCATCCTGCTGGGTGTTGGCGGCGCAAAACTCGTGGACGAGCTCAACTTCAACCCCGATCGTTATCACCTCAATGAAGCACACGGTGTTTCTTCCGTGTTCTATCTCTATAAAAAATTCGGTAATGTGGAGGACATCAAAAAACGACTGGTGTTCACCACGCATACGCCTGAAGAGGCCGGCAATGAAAAACATGATATCTACCTCTGTCAGAAAATGAGTTATTTCTGCGGACTGGGACTGGATGAAGTGCGCAAGCTCACCGGCATTGAAGATGATCTGTTCAACCACTCACTGGTAGCGCTTCGTTTTGCGCACCTGGCCAATGGCGTATCGCAGTTGCATGGTGTGGTATCAAGACTGATGTGGGGTAAATATCCCGGCGTTTGTCCGATCATTTCCATTACCAATTCACAGAACTACCGTTACTGGGCAGACAAGCAGTTGTACAATGCCATTGAAACCGGTAATGACGAGATCTGGGATGATCGTAAGCGGCACCTTAAACGCAGGGCCTTTGATATTGTAGCGGACCAGACGGGCAAACTGTTCAGGCCGGATGTGTTCACCATTGTGTGGGCAAGAAGATTCGCCGGCTACAAGCGTGCTGATTTCCTCACACGTAATAAGGAAAGATTTGAGAAGTTATTATCCAGCAAACAATATCCGGTGCAGATCATCTGGGCAGGAAAACCTTACCCGATGGACTATCCGGCCATCAATGAATTCAATGCACTGGTGAATCTGAGCAAAAAATACAGCAATGTGGCTGTGCTCACCGGATATGAACTGGCGCTCAGCAAACGCCTGAAACAGGCTGCTGACTGCTGGCTCAACAATCCCCGTGTTCCCCGCGAAGCTTCCGGCACCAGTGGCATGACCGCCGCAATGAACGGCGCTGTCAACTTCTCTACGGACGACGGCTGGATCCCCGAATTCGTAAACCACGGCCACAATGGCTTTGTGGTGCCGAAAGGCGACTATGCCCGTATGAATACGCAGGAGCAGGATGATTACGATCTCAACCAGATCTATGATATCCTGGAAAAAGAGATCCTGCCACTCTATTATAATCAATATGATACCTGGAGGTCTGTAACCATCAATGGTATGCGAGACGTGCGCTTCCAGTTTGAATCTTCGAGGATGGCCGCTCAGTATTACCAGGAACTCTATAAATAGTTTGTGTAATTCCGGAGAACTGCGCATCCGTTAGCTGTATTCACCAAAATCGTTTGTATGAAACAGCTAATGGTTGTCGCAGTTTTTTATTTTTCAGTCATCCATATTTCTTTCGCAAACTCAGGCCCGGGAAAGAATATAGTGCCCTCCACCTTGAAATCAGCAATCGTGTACCGCTCAGGTGCTGAGCTGTTCCATTCGGCAAAAGTAACGCTGGCGCAGGGTAACAATGAATTCATTATCGATGGCATCAGCAATAAGATCGAGGTGAACAGTGTGCGCATCACCGCCGATAATAACCAGCTAACTATCATGTCAGTTGAATTTGGACAGAACTTCCTCCGTGCAGCAGAGGAGAGCGCCGGAGTTAAAAAGATAAGGGATTCCATTCAGCATAACTCGGATGAGCTCGCCCTGGTGCAGGCCAATATCAATACAGCAAAAGAATTGCAGTTGGTACTGGCTGCCAATAAATCCATTGCCGGTTCACAGAACGGGGTAAGTGTGCAGGAGCTTACAAAGATGATGGACTACTACCGGTCAAAGGCAACCGAATTGCAGAAAGAACTCTTCACTTTAAAAGATAAAGAGAACAAACTCAGGATAACAGAAACCCGCCTGCTGGAACAGCTCAAAGAAGAAGAACAGAAGAATGTGAGCACCAGCGGTCAGCTTTCCTTCCAGGCCTTTTCGCCCATGGCCGGCACCTACACCCTCACTGTATCTTACATCACACCACTGGCAGCCTGGAACCCATCCTATGATCTGCGCGTGGAGAATATCACAAAACCGGTGAACATCGGTTTCAAGGCTAAGCTTACCCAGACTTCCGGCATCGACTGGAAGAATGTAAAACTGGTGCTGGCCACCAGCATGCCAAATATGAATGCAACGGCGCCTGAGCTGAAAAGCTGGCTGCTGGCCTTTCCGCAGCTGAATGCCATGAGGGATGTGCTGGCAGGAAAAACATCAGGAATAATGATAAGGGGAGTTTCCTCATTACAGGAAGTGGTGGTAACGGGGTATGGCAGAAAAAGCGATAGCGATGATTTTCGCCAGACGCCTGAACCGGTTTACATCCTGGATGGGAACATGATCACCCGCGAACAATACAACCAGATCAACAAGCAGGCCATCAAATCCGTAAATGTTCTGAAAGAGGATAAAGCCAGCGCCATCTACGGATCCCGCGCAGCAGGCGGCGCCATTGTTATTGACCTGAAGAAAGGGATGGAGGATTATGTGAACGAGAACGATAACCAGCTCAATGTTACCTACGAAATTGATCTGCCCTATGATGTACCAACAAACGGTAAAGAGCAGGTGGTAAGCCTGAAAGAGAAACTGGCTCCCGCCACTTACAAATATTTTGCAGCGCCCGTGAAAGACAAAGATGCATACCTGCTCGGTTGTATCGGTGGATGGGAATCGCTGCAATTGTTACCCGGTGAAGCCAATATCATCTTCGAGGGAACCTATGTGGGCAAAACCTTCATCAATCCCGGTTCCACCAGTGATACCCTCAACCTCACCCTGGGCAAGGACAGGCGGGTGGTGATCACCCGCGAGAAACTGAAGGATTTCAGCAGCGTGAAATTCCTCAATACCAAAAAATTGCACACCTTCACCTACGAGATCACCGTGAAAAACAATAAAAAGGAAGCCATTCAACTGCAGGTGAAAGACCTGTTCCCGATTCCTACCGATAAAGAGATAGAAGTGGAACTCCTTGAATTCAGTGGCGCCGATCTTGATAAGGAGCAATCTTTCCTTACCTGGAATATGGAGCTGAAGCCCGGGGAATCCCGTAAACTTCGTATGAGCTATAGCGTTAGATATCCGAAAGATAAAGTGCTGCCTTTGTAGTAAAAGGTAGAAGATACTGATAATAAGATATATTGCTTTTACTCCGGGAGCAGTCCCCCGCGTCCCCCCGCGAATGACCAATATTTGCCCGCCTCTGGCTACCATTGTGTCGCCGGAGGCAACGGAATAGTTGTCACTCGCGGGGACGCGGACGACTGCTCTCCGCGTTCAGCAGTGGAAAGTCCATAAAAAAGCTGCCCTCCCACACTTAAAATATCCTATCTTCCTGTCCGATTTTTAAGTATCGTTCCAATTAGTACTTCTAAAACCTGGTTTCGGTTGTCTGATTATATACACCATAACGAAGCTGAACTGGTGGAACGGGTTGCCCTGGGAGACGAAACAGCCTTCAAGCTGGTGTTCAAACACTACTGGCCCAGGGTGTATTCTGTTGCACTGATTTTTGCTAAATCGCCTGAACTGGCGGAAGATGCTGCACAGGAGGTCTTCGCCAACCTGTGGATCAAAAAGGAATTACTGAAAGAAGTAAAAGACTTCAAAGCTTATCTGCTCACTGCCGCCAGGAACCATATCCTGAATAAACTGCGCAGTCATGTTTTCACCGGAACCTTTGACGAGTACCTCAGGGAATACTTTGCTGATTCCCTTTCTGACCCCGTTGCCAGCCTGGAACTGAAAGAAGTGTCCCGTATCATTGAAGAGGGTATCAGCAAGCTCACACCTCAGC
>NZ_JBQCGW010000106.1:0-25804 GCF_051955275.1 Pseudobacter sp.
CTGGGTAAAAGCCTCTCCATTTTACTACGACAATTATGATTGCGGAAACTGGTACGAAGTGCTGAAACAAGAAAGCAGTAATGCAGCCTTCTTTTCATTGTTGGAAGACCTTCGCCGGGAGAACGGAAATATCGACTCTATCATTAGAAAAAAGGTACGGGATCATTTCCGTAACGCAAATCTTTCTTCCATTGAAAATATGAAAGGCAAAGAAGGGCTCTTTAGCCAGATCCAGATTCTTGCCGGCCTTGATTACTTTGCTGAAAAGAACATGTTCGGGGACTACAGGTTTATTGCCATCAACAAAAACCGGGAATATGGAGGCCCGCTTTTTTTCAAAGACTCATCAGAGCCATTTAATGTTTGCCGTTATATTGATGAAGGACAGGAAGGACATTTGATTCGCGATATGCAGGATATTCTCCTGGATGAAAACAAACTATCGCAAATTTTATCCTCAATTATGGCCAATGATCTGAGAACTATTTAATCTTATACAACAAAGGGGATGTCTCTGTGATAGAGAGATCCCCTTATTATTTTCAACATCCTGCTTACTCATTCACCAGTTTAGCTGGTTGCATGGTTCCCTCTTCGTAATCGCCTGCAGAATTCCCCCCTTTGAAATGAGCCATCTTGTAGTAGTTCGTCCACAAGACACAGTTTATGATGCTTGAAATGTAAAATCACCGAACTTGCACCCATGCTCAATATCCTGATTGCAGATGACCATTTTACTGTGAGGGTGGGCCTGGAGATGCTTACACGCAGCATTCCCGGCAATGGATACAGCTTCGACCATGCCGCCTCCGGAGAAGAATTGCTGAATAAACTCAGCCTGAAGAAATACGATCTACTGTATATGGACATGCAGATGCCTGAGCCCAATGGGCTCTACCTGCTTGAAAAGGTCCGCGACCTATACCCGTCCCTGCACGTCCTTGTGCTCAGTGTTCACTCGGAAGATGTGTTCAGCGCCAAATGCCTGCAACTTGGCGCCAGAGGTTATATCAGCAAGAACGAGAACGACGAGTTCCTCAAATACGCTATCACGGAAGTGATTGCCGGCAGGAGATATCTGTCAGACAAGATCCTGAAAAACTATGTGGGCATCGATGGAACAAAAAATCCATTTCTTCAATTATCAGCACGTGAACTGGATGTTACCATGCTCCTGTTACGTGGCATGGGCGTACTGGAAGTTGCCAACGCACTTGGTATCAACAGCTCCACTGCCAGTACTTTCAAAGGCAGGATCTTCAAAAAATTACAGGTGAATTCTCTTTACGAACTGGAGGAGATCTCCAAACAACACAATGTATTCAGTCCTGGGGGAACCGGAGCAGGAAGGTAGTGCCCTTCCCTTTTTCCACTTCTATTTTCAGTGAGCCACCGATCTTTTGCAGCAGGGTCTTCACAATGGTACTTCCATTACCCCTGTTGCCTGATATATCGTTATCATTATAGAAATCTTCGATGGCAGCTTCGCTGAGCCCTTTGCCAGTATCGGCAACGGCAATTTCCAGCTGACCATCCGATATGGTTGCAGACAATGTAATGGTTCCGTTATATGTGCTCTTATTCGCATTGTCTACCAGGTTGCGGAGCATCACTGCCAGGATCTGCCGGTCAGTGGTAGCCCGGATCTGAATGGGATCACTCACCAGTTTATTACCATTGATTGATACGATATCGGCATACAGCTCCTGCATTTCAACAAAGAGCTCGTTCAGTTCAAAGGTTTCAATAGTAATGCGGAAACCTTTGTGCTGGCTGGCTGCCCACACAAAGAACTGTTCCGTAAAATCATTGAGCGAACCCGTACTGTTCTTAAGCATGGATAGCGTGTGCTTACGCTCTTCCTCAGTCATGGTATCATAATATTGCAGCAACTGCTTGCTGATGGTATGCAGGAAACGAACTGGTGAACGAAGATCATGCAGCACCATGGCCGTCACACGGTCCTTCATCTGGTTGCTGGCTTTCAGTTCCTGCTCCGATAGTTTCAATTGCGCCACGGTTTTGCTCAGATCTTCCGTTTGTCTTGTGATGATCTCTTTCAGCTTCCTGTTTCGCTGTTGCAGCATACGCGCGCGGAACCAGGTGATGTAGAAAGAAACCAACGTTACAACAACCGCTACCAACAAATAAAACCACCAGGTCTGGTAGAACCAGGGGCTCACGGAAAAGGGGATCGACAACCCCGTTGCCTCATCATCTAAAGAATTCTGCTTCCGGACCAGAATATTGTAATCGCCCGTCAGCAGCCGGCTCACCACGATCTTATTGTCGCCCGGAACAGGTTGCCATTCTTTATCCAGTCCTTCGATCATGTAAAGCAGTTGCAGGTTCTCGCGGTCTCCGAAATACGGACAGCTCACTGTCAATGACAACCTGCTGTACGAAGGCTCCAGCATCAAAGGCCCCTCCGGCAATTTAATTTCATGATTGTTCAGCAGAATGGATTCTATATAGATGGAAGCAGAAGGCTGATAAGGCTTCATTTTGCGAGGCTGAAACTGTACGATGCCCTGGATCGATGGCAGGGAAAGAACACTATCCTTCAGCCACTGATAAGCTGGTATGCATCCGCCATTGAATTCATTGGTCAGCAACTGGTCTGCTACGGAGTATTTATAATAACTGATAGCTTTCTGACTAAGGATATGATCCAGCAATTGCTGTTTCTTCACCGTGAACAATCCATCATTGGTAGGGAGCCAGAAATTACCCGATCCGTCTTCTACAAAAGCATGGATAGTTTTGAGTGCATTGAAAGGCTGAACCGGAAATTCATGGAGTTTTCCTTTTTCATCGTACAGGAAAAAACCTCTGCCCATGGTGGAGATCCAGGTCCTTCCATTCGGTTCGGTATAAACGGAACGGATGTAAAAAGAATCCAGCAAGGAACGGTAGATCTGCGTTCTCTGCAGATCAAACCAGTGCACCCCCTGCTGGGTGGCAATTACAAACGAATCCTTTCCTGTCTGGAAGGTACTCATGATGGTTTGATTGCCCGGCAGCTTTCGCATGAGCTGTATGCTGTCACCAACCAGCTTCCCTACAGCAAAGGATGTGCTGAGGATTATTGCATTGCTGTCTGTGATATCGCGGAAAATGGAGGCAGGCCGGCTATCCAGAGGAAGAAGTTTCTGGTTGGTCTTTTTATTGAGATCGAATTTGAAAAGTTCAGGTCCGTCTCCATAATAGATCTGCTGTTGCGGGCTCAGGTACATCGATGCCCCCACCCACCTGTTCATGGGGAGTCTGAATGCAGTGTCATTCGTATAATAGTACCGGTTACAGATAATATCCCCGTTACTGGTCACCAACTGGGAATAGAACCCTTCATCGATAGCCTGCCTTGGTTTACGGGGATACCGGAAAGCAGAAGGAGTGACAATATAAAGTCCGGTAATA
Source organism: Pseudobacter sp. (assembly GCF_051955275.1). Classification (NCBI taxonomy): domain Bacteria; kingdom Pseudomonadati; phylum Bacteroidota; class Chitinophagia; order Chitinophagales; family Chitinophagaceae; genus Pseudobacter; species Pseudobacter sp. The sequence goes on from NZ_JBQCGW010000106.1 coordinate 3,421, forward strand.
AGTGAACCGAAATAATATTTGTCCTGTGCGGCATTGTAATACAGGGAACCGATAGTAGGGATCACCAGGTCTTCAAAAATGATCCTGCTCTGTACCTGGCCTTTCTCCAGGTATAATTCATAGAGTGTATTGTCGCCATACATGAAGCAATGCCCTTCCGACTGGAACCGTTCAAATGACCGATTCTTAAAATCTTTACATTTTCCAGCGGGCCCCTGAATGGCAGTGATGGACTTCTGGCGTACACTTTTCCTGTAAGCGATTACATTTTTATCATCAACCACAATGCTGACCCCACCCACATTCAACATTCCATAAAATTCTTTATGATGGAATGAATCAATACAAAGGGCGCCGCTGTCAGAAACAAAATACAAGCGGTTCATGGTAAACACATACGTATCCCCCTCACTGCTACGGAACCCTGAATTGTATGCATTATTGAAGTCTTCTGCCCTTTGATAAACTTTCCTGACCTGCTCTCTCAGGTTGCCCGGCTTCAACATTTTCCCGCCTCTTGTAGGTATCCATCCGCCGGAGTTATACATCGCCGGTACAGGGGCTTTCTGAAAAGGACCGGCCTTTATTTCCATCTGCTCCAGTCTCTCGTTCTGAAAAAAGAGATTTCCATCATCATCCTTTGCGCCAATCCGCACCCTGTTCCTGGTAAGCCCGGGAGTATTTTCTGAATTGAAGACAGTAAAAGATTTTCCATTGAAGCGGACCAGTCCATCTTCCGTACCAAGCCAGCAATATCCCCATTTATCGAACTGGATAGCAGTAACGCTGTTTTGTGGAAGTCCATCTTCTGTAGTGAAATGCACCATGCTGTAAGATGCCAGCTGTGCCTGCGAATTCACCCCATACAGGAGCAAAAAAATGACCAGCATAATTGACATACGATGCATTGGGGACCCGGATTAATGGCTTGACAATGTAAAAGTTACCCGAAATTATGGAAATACTTGACAGCATCATTTCCAAGATCTGATTTTAATATGTCCGCTCTTACCTTAACATCTTCGTTCCGGCGCCCGTTGGCATGCTCCATAATCCGGTCGCCCATTTTCTTTGAATTTATTAACTTCGGGAAATGGAACAGCGCGAAAGCATCATACAGTATTACACCAGCACCAACAGGGAGATCCCGGAAGACCTGCTGGCATCGCAGGGAAGGGCCAGCCATTTCAATGTGTTGAAGCGAAAGAACTGTATGGCCACTATCCCATTCAGCAGGCGGGATTATTTCAAGCTCTGTGTCTGCGGAGGCAATGCAGTGCTGGTCACCGAAAAAGGAGAGATATCCATCGACCGTCCTGCCATCTTCTTCAATGACCCCGAGATCAAATTCGGCTGGAAGAACCTCTCCGGCAAACAGGATGGTTATGTCAGTCTCTTCAACGACCTTTACCTGAACGCCGATCTGCGCAAAGAGCTCCGGAAGATCCGGCAACGTTTCAAAGGCAGCATCTACCCTTTTCTCTTCCTCAACGAAGAGCAATACGAACAGTTCAAATACCTGTTCAGCCTGATGGAGGCTGAGTTTACAGAGCATTCCGAATACCGTCATGATATCATCCGCAGCATCCTGAAGCTGATCATTTACAATATGCTCAAGCTCCAGGCGGGGCTCGTTCCCCACCAGAAGATCCAGAAAGGTGAAAGACTGGTGAGTGAATTCATGGACCTGCTCAATAACCAGTTCCCGATCGATTCCCCCAAGAACAGTATCAGTCTGAAAACACCCAATGATTTTGCCAAAGAGCTGCATACTCATGTGAATCATCTCAATCATTGTCTGAAAGAGTTCACTGGCAAGTCCACTACAGAGATCATTGCCGAAAAACTGATCTCGGAAGCCACCGACCTGTTGCAGAACAGCGACTGGAATATCTCCGAGATCGGCAACAGCCTTGGCTTCAGCTATCCGCAATATTTCAATCTCTTCTTCAAAAAGCATACTGGCAAAAGCCCTCGCGCATTCAGGGATGAAATGATCGCCGTTATTTGAATTGTATAACAGCTTTGCGGGCATTGGGAGCTGTTATCCTGATTTATTATCTTTAGCCAAACCTCTTTCTGCCATACATGATGCCTTCCTATCTCAACATCAAGAACCTACTGGTCATTATCTTCCTGAGCATCGGGTTGGTAGGATTTCTCATGGGCGAATCCGGCATCTCGCTAAGCGCAATGGTTTTCGGCATATTGATCCTCTTTACAGGCAGGCAGGTGCAATTAAACCCGGGGTTCAGTTTCAGCTACACAACAGATACGGAGAAAGTTACCGGTAAGACTCTTGCAATGATCCGTGCCGTCATCGCCGTTACTTTTATGACGGCTGCTATGGGAGGATATAACAAACAGGAATACGGCCTGGCCAATCTGATCTCTTCCCTGGCTATAGCTCTTTACTCACCTATTGCTTCATTGATCTTCTACAACGGTGGATACATAACAAGAACAGAGCAGGAATATAATTCGGTGAAAAAACTCCACTACTGGTTTCTTTTCGCGAGAAATACAGGAATCATTCTGTTAGTGATAGCCATTATGATGAAAACCCAGGAGTATGACACAGTAACCAGATCACTTTTCATCACCGGCGCAACCTTGTTATTATCTGTACCTTTTTTATTACTGATCAAAAGAAAACTATTAGTTACTTCTCCTTCCCTTCTGCACCTTTTATTGGGGAAGCCCGGTCAAATAGCGGCCCCCGTCACTTTTCCGGTTATTCCTGTTCCTTCCGTTATAACAGCAGCTACGTCCATCCAACCTGCCACTGATTCCCTGCTGGATGAATTCAAACAACTGGAGGTTTTACAACCCCAGCAACGTGGTTATGCCTTTCAACGCTTTCTGATCCGTCTGTTCACGGAAAGCGGACTGGATGCGCGTGCAGCCTTCCGCGTTGTAGGAGAAGAGATCGATGGAAGTTTTGAACTGGATGGAAATATCTACCTGCTGGAAGCCAAATGGCAGCAGTCTCCCTGCAGCGGCAGTCCGCTCCGCGACTTCAATGGGAAAGTGGAAGGCAAGGCCAGCTGGGCCAGAGGCATTATCGTTTGTTATGCCGGCTTTTCGGAAGAAGCTGTCAAAGGTTTTGTAACAGGAAAAAGGCTGAACATCATCGGGATGGACGGGAAAGACATTGAAGAAATACTGAAAGGGAAAATGCACCTGAAAGAAGCCATCAAAAGGAAAGTAAGACTGGCAGGTGAAAGGAACAGTTTCTTTATGCCTGTGAAGGACCTTCTGTAATCACTACTTTTTGATGAACTGGTACTGCAGGCTGTCCACATTGGCACTGTCCAGGCCACTGGACATGAGCAGATCCACAAATTCCTCCGGAGAATGGATATCCACTTCCACTTTATCGGTTTCAATGAACAACCAGTGATCATCGAAATGTTTCATGAATGACGGATCATTGGATTTACTGATCAGTTCCCGTAATGATACCGCATGAAAGTTTCCGCCATGGCGCCTTTGAGGCTGCGGCCGGTTGTTAATGATCTTCTCATAGATCACTTTATCATGCAATAATTCAGGTTTCCGCTTCAGGATACCGGCAGCAGCATGCAGGAAGAGTTCATTCAATATACGTCCTTTGGTGAGGTATAATTCAAAGTTCGCCTTCATGAAATTATCATCATTGGTCTCCAGGTATTTCCTGAAGTTATCATCGTACAAGGCTGCCAGCTTCTGATAATAGGAAGACACCTGTTCGTGCGTGGAAATTTCGTGGAAGTGAGCACCATTGATCAGGATATTGATACTGGTGCTGGAGATGGTCTCGAAGTACACATCTATATTGATCCCATCATTGTTGCTGCAGGTAAAATGGATCTCGTAGGCAATCTGCTCTTCAGTGAAGTCAGTAAATCCATGTTCTTTCAGGAAAGCGAATTCCCTGAGCAGAGTATGTTTGATATCCGTGTAAAGTATATTCATGCCGCATAGTATAAATGACGTTTCTACTTCTGGACTTCAAATGGCTGCTTGCAGGGCTGATACAAATATAGGGGAAGCTGGTATTACGGCGCAGGGTTTTTCCATTCCTTTACAAAAGCCTCACAGGCAGCCTTATCATGGCTGAAAAAACGAATATAGGATCTCTTTTAAAATGAAACCACCACAGAACAGCAGAAAAAAGATCAGAACTTTCTGAACCTGAATCATTAACTTTATTTACTTCCAAATAAAGAACCTTAATGAACCTTCCATCCTTACCTACAGACAGCCTGTATAAGTTTTGTCTTGTCGGCGGCATTGCCCTTCTACTCTCTGCAGTATATGTATCCATTAAAGAATCTGAAGAAAACGAACGGAAACTAAACTCCAACTCTAAATACCTGGAGGAGGCGCGCGAGAGGAATTTATACAGGCGAATGGATTCAGGACGTATCGAGGTGCGGCTTGCTTATTTCACCAGTAAACTGCAACGTATACAGGAAAGAATAAAAAAAGGTAACGCCGGCAAGAACGACGAACTGGCCAGGGACATCTATGAAGATTCAATTTCAGTGCTGACTGCAAATGCAAAAGCTTTGGCCTTCTTTAATAAAAACAAATATCCCCAATTCGACTATACAGAACTGCTACATCGTTCTATCAATTCTGAATACAAAAGGACTTTATTTATTTTTTATTGCCTGGCAATATCGGGAGCATTTTTTATTTTCCTGGGGTTAACCGACTGGATGAAACATCAGGATCATCTGGATAAGCTTCAATCCATTGAACTCGGAAAAGTACAATGGCAGGAACAACCTTGTCAGAGTTGCAGCACTAAATTAAAACACGATCTGAAAGCCAAAGAAGGGAATAAATATTGCACCAGTTGCTCTACCGGTGACGCGTTCAGAGAACCTGAACTGACCATGACAGAAATGTCATCAAGAATAAGAGACAGGATGAGGGCGAATGGTTTTCCGGAAAAAGAAATCCAGAAACAACTGAAGAGCTTACATTCACTGGACCGGTGGAAAAAAGAATTCAGGTGGTGAGGCCGGGCGCTTCCTCAAAGAGCAGATATTCTCAGTTCAGCATTTCCTGTTGCTCATGCACTATCCTGTTCCATTTCCATTTTTCCACCATCTTCACCAGGCCTGCATTCACTTTTTCAAAGTTGCGCAGCATTTCCACTGCACGTTGCATTTCTTCCCTGGCTTTTGCCATCAGCATTGCCTGATCGATACTGCGGCTCGGCGTATTGACCGGCTGGCCGATATTACCGGTGGTATGTTCCAGCACTGTACCTGTATTGGTCATCAACTTCAAAACATGTTGTAGTCTTTCCGAGTTCACCACCACTTCAGGGATCAGTTCGGTGCTGTTCAGTAATTTCTGAAGTTCCAGGGCCAGGGGTTTCAGCAGGTTCCGCTTGTACAGTTCCAGTAATGACTGCGATCTTTCCGCAGCGATCATCTGTTGCTGCAATAAAGCATTGTCGGGGTGATTTGTCCCCATAATTTTCTTCAGGGCTTTACGGGCATCGGTGAGTTTACGGATGGCGGCGGCGGCAGATTGCAGGGCAAATACTTTTACATCCTCATACAGGGTAAGTGCGTAATGCTTGTCCAGCACTTCCTGGTTGAATGGGTCGTCGAACAACTGCCTGATATCCGGCTGTGAGGAATATGTCTTATATACAAAGCCATTGTAGCTTTTCATGTCCAAAGTGGGGAATACAAAGTCATTGTAATAGACCTGCGATCTTTCGTAAAGGAGTTTATTTGCCTGTAGACTCATCTGATAAAGAATATGCAACAAATGTATCCGATAGAACCACTTCAATCCAATGACCGGCATCAGCGAATTTGCTGACGGTAAGCAGCACTTCAACCCCCTTGATTTCTATTAAATTTCTTTAATGCTATAATCGTAACAGCATCAGGAAGTCATATTTAACCATTTTTATTTAACTTGAATTCCAATAGAAATCCACAAAAAATTGATTTTACATGCAGGTATCTTCCCAATACGATATCGCGGGTTTCCATTTGTCGCTTTTGCAGGCCGTCAGCAGGAATACCACAGCATTCCTGGGCGTCATAGAAAGTGAGACAAAGAAGTTTGTGTATGTAAATAAGCCTGGCCTCCAGTTATTTGATTTTCCGGACCTGGAAATTCCCACTGACCAGCTGGACCTGTCCTTTCTCCAACCCCTTACAGAAAGTGAGATCAATGATATTTTCTATGAAGTGCTGCAGGAAGGCAACTGGCATTGCGAAATGGAATTCATCACCCGGACCGGAAACGACTTCTGGGGAAAGATCGTTATCAGTCCATTTGTTTTTGAAGAAAAAGCTTTCTTTTTTATTCATATCGAAGTCACCGAGCGTTCCAAGGTAGCGGAGGTAAAGCTGGCCGGTGAACGGCAGAAGTCCGGCGCTTTTATAGATTATGCCACCATTGGCATTGTGATCGGCAATATGCACGGTCGCATCGTCAGGATCAATCCCTTTGCCCTTCAACTCTTCGGATATGAAGAATATGAAGTCCTGGGCAGGGAAATAGAAATGCTGATACCCACACGTTTTCATGATAAACATGTAGGCCACCGTAACCGTTTTGTGAACCGGCCGCAGAACCGCCCGATGGGATCCGGAATGGATCTCTTTGCGGTGCGCAAAGGTGGACAGGAATTTCCTGTGGAAGTGAGCCTTGGCACCTACACCATGGAAGAGGAAAAGTTTGTGATCGCTTTCGTCAGTGATATCACTATCCGCAAGAATGCGGAGATGGAAGTAAAGAAGCTGAACGATGAACTTGAATTCAAAGTAGTGGAACGCACCCGACAGCTGACCGATGTACTGAAGCAGCTGGAAGAATCTGAAAGCGAACTGAAGAAACTGCTGGAGCGAGAAAAGGAACTGGGCGAACTGAAATCCAGGTTCGTCTCCATGGCCTCCCATGAATTCCGGACGCCGCTCAGCACCATCCTGTCATCCGCTTACCTCGTTGAAAAATACGACACCACAGAAGGACAGCCTAAACGAGTAAGACATATCGAGCGGATCATTTCATCCGTGACCATGCTCACCGATATTCTGAACGACTTCCTGTCTGTAGGAAAGATCGAAGAAGGAAAGATCGTGGTGCGCCCTTCAACGTTCAACCTGCAGGAGGTGCTTCACCAGATCATCGGGGATATCTCCAGCCTCCTGAAACCCGGACAGCTCATAGATTACAGCCATACGGGTCAGGAAAAGGTCACCAGTGATCTATCTTTGCTCAGGCATGTAATGATCAACCTGATTGCCAATGCCGTGAAGTTCTCGCCGGAGCACACCCGGATAAAAGTGAATACAGAAACGGTAGCGGGCCATTTTATAATAGAAGTCCATGATCAGGGGATCGGCATAGCACAGGACGACCTGGAGCATTTATTTGAAAGGTTCTATCGTGGCTCCAATGCCGTGCATATACAGGGCACAGGTCTGGGACTGCATATTGTAGCGCGCTATATCGAACTGTTGAACGGAACCATCACTTGCGAAAGTGAACTAGGTAAGGGCACTTTGTTTACTGTAAAAGTGCCGCTGATGCCATCCACGGAATTTGCGGACGAAGCAGAAACTAAAAACTGACATTAACCTATTTCCCATGAAAAAGATCCTGCTTATCGAAGACAATAATGATATCCGGGAGAACACTGCCGAGATATTGTCTTTGACCAATTACAAAGTGATCACAGCAGAAAACGGGAAAGCCGGAGTGGAACTGGCTTTGAAAGAAAAACCCGATCTGATCATCTGTGATATCATGATGCCTGTGCTGGACGGCTATGGCGTGCTTCATATGTTGCACAAGAATCCGGAAGTGAAGCATACCCCATTCATTTTTCTCTCTGCCAAAGCCGAGCGCACGGATGTGAGAAGAGGGATGGAACTGGGCGCCGACGATTATATCACCAAGCCGTTTTCCGGAACTGAATTATTGAATGCAGTGGAAAGCCGGTTCAAAAAAATAGATCTTTCCAGGGAGCAGCTGCCCGCCGATCTCTATGGTCTGAGCACCCTGATGAAGACCAGCAATGGCAAGGACCTGCTGAAGAACCTGTCTGAGGACCGGAACGTAAACAAGTACAAAAAGAAAAGCCAGATCTACGCGGAAGGATATACGCCTTCCAAACTCTTCTTTATTCAGAAAGGAAGGGTGCGTACCTACAAGACAAATGACGATGGAAAAGACCTGGTGACAGGATTGTTCAATGAAGGTGAGTTTCTTGGTTACCTCGCACTCCTGGAAGGCAGTGCTTACAAAGAAACTGCCGAAGCGTTGGAAGACACAGAGCTGGCGGTGATCCCGCGCGAAGACTTCGAGCAGTTGATGAACAACAACCTGGAAGTGATGCAGAAATTTATTCAGTTGCTGGCCAGGAATATTGCCGACAAGGAGCAGCAACTGCTGGGACTTGCTTACAATTCATTAAGAAAAAAAGTAGCGGAGGCTCTGCTGACGCTGCAACGTAAATACAAAACTGCGGGCGATACAAACTTCTCCATCGATATCAGCCGCGAGAACCTGGCTTCTGTTGCCGGAACGGCTACCGAGAGCCTGATCCGGACGCTGAGTGAATTCAAGGCAGACAAACTGATAGACATCAAAGATGGCAGGATCACGCTGCTGGATGAAAAGAAGCTGGGGCAGATGGCAAACTGATCAATACTACCTAAAATATCGAAAGGCCAGATATTATCCGGCCTTTCTTGCTTTAGGGTTTAGGGGGCATTTCGAATTAAATCAGTAATCATTAAACCTTACCTTATGAAAAGTGCATTTATTGTAGAGCAGTTAGAAATGTATTGAATTTGAATTTCTGTGCGTTGATCTCTCTTTCCAGTTTCTCCAGCTCTTTATTAAGCTGTTTATATTTTCTTTCGACTTCTTTAAGATTGGCCTCCTGTTCAAAGTTTTCCGAGGTCAGGAGAAGTTCAAGGGCAGCGATATCACCTCTTGCCATATAGATCACTTCATCTTGCTGCGTAAACTGGCTCAGGTACTGCTCCGCTTCTTCCAGGAGGCCTGCAGAGGCTGTAGTATCTTTCAGAATCTCGGCCAGTCTGAGCTTCAGCTCCGTGTTCTCATTGCTGAGAAACACAAGCATCCTCCGCCAGGTGCCGGCTGCCTGCATGAATCTTTTGATCTTTAATTGTATTCTGGCCATGATGCTCCTCCGATAGTTAAGACCGTGTAAAGCAAAAATAACAGCTAGTATACATGGAATTACTGACCATGGTTAGGGATTTTACTGACCGTGGTCAGTATGATATTGTTCTACGGGTTCAGGATTTAGGGGGAACCATGCCATGGGCGCATGGTTGGGGTATTATCCAGAAGTTGCTATTGTCATACCATTGGTTCTCAAACGGATAATTGGATTTTGGATCTGGATATGGATTTTAAACTACGGGTTTGGTTTTCTTCGGATACCTGGATTTTAGTTTTCTTATTCCTGTGTGTCTGGCATTGTTACAAAAAGTATCAGTAACAAATCTTACACAAATGTACGCCGCCGGCCAGGCCGTTACAATGACGGATAACCGCGTTTCGCATGATTGGCGTCAGCGGGTAACTGACCGTGGTCAGGAGTATAAAAAAGACTGCTGCATAATTAAATGCAACAGTCATGTACACTTAAGTACGGCCACCTATTTTTTCAGCTTGATATTGCTGATGTAATAAACGTTCTTTTCGTTGACGTAGAAATTTATCTTTTTCAGGTTCATGCCTGCTGTAAACGCAGTAGGGCATCGTACACTTTATTGTTGTTACAGAGTACGGTCACCGTTTCTCCTTTTTTCCTGAAGGACATGGTTACTTTGTTAGCAGGCTTGCTTCCTGTGAAGTCCGGGAGTGAATAATAGTTCCCGATAGTACAGCTGGCCCCACCCAGCATCAGCATCGCCCATCCTGCAGCATCTTTCCGGTTCATGTCTCCGGGTGTTACATCGATATTATACAGCTTATCTCCCTGACCTGAGGAGAAGGTCATCTCCATCTTCATACCGGGTGTACCCCAGGGCACATCGCCTTTATGAACGAGCAGGTCGTAGCTGATATCAAAGTCGCCGGCCACCGGAGTGAAATTTTTAGGGCTGGCATTCCTTTTCAGTTTGAGCCATTTGCCGGAAGCGTCTTTCAGTTCGGTTACTTCCACTTTACCACCGGTCTCGTAAGAACGTTCAGTGTTCCAGGACGGCGGTGCAGCGCCGAGGGCAACGGAGGAAAAATCCTCAAAGAAGTGAATGGATTTATCGGCCGCATTTTTTGTTGCTTCATCGGAGAGGGCGGTGGCAGACTGGCTGTTGTTCTTATCTTCTTTGCTTACAAAACCGGTTGGTTTGTAAGGTTCAATCACTTTCTCTTTTCCGAAGAAGTAATTGTAGACATAATCATAGTTGAATCGGTTCACGAAATTATCCATCAGTTCGATATTACCGGCGTCGGCCTGATCAATCATATCATCCAGGCGGTAGACGATCCATTGTGGCCCGCTGGTGGCGCAGGCTTGCTTCACTCCTTTTTTAAGGCGAAGCATGGGGAAATTGGTGCGAGTGTACTCTGAACCTTGCTGCTTTGTTGAAGCTTCAGTGGCCAGCCAGGATATTCTTTTATTCGGTTCCAGGTGGGTGAGGTCTATCATATCCATGGGAGTATTGATATCGCCGACATATACAAAATCATTGAGGTTGTTCTTGTAAGTATCCTTGAGGATCTGAAGTCCTCTCTTTCCCTGTTCCATCAGGTTCGGCAGCTTGGAGCCATTATTGATGGCCGTTGTATACATCAGGGGTAATTGTTTTTCCATCTGGCTGAGGAATTCCTGGAAGGTTACCTGTTCAAAAGGCAATGGCTGATTGTCTTTGGTCATGATCACAACATAGAAAGCTCCATTGCCGGCCAATGATTGACCCGGTACAAAATAATGTTGATACTTTTTAAGGTTGGGGCTGGTTGTGAAATCCCGGTAATTATAGGATTGTTTGTGATGAGCCTTATCATTCTGATCCTTTGCATCGGGAAAATATTGAGGCATGACGCAGTAATAATCTGTGGGGGTAGATAAATACACCAGCGGCCGGGAGATCAGCTCCACATTGTTGGCCATGATATTGACGGTCATCTGTGCAAGATTACCTGGCATGGGCCAGAATTTATGCGTGCTTGTTTTTACGAGGTTGTGATGGAATTTCACGAAGGCGCCGTAGGTATTGGGTAATGCACGCCTGTTTTCTTTCTCTGCCTGGTTGAACCCGTAGGAACTGCTGGTCCTTGGCAAAGGAGGTTCCGGAGCCAGCACCGATAATTTAGGCTCTCCGAGCAGGCCCTTGCAGGTGAAGGTTTGATGCATCCAGGTTATTACTTTTTGTGTAACATCAATTTGATTGGCGGGGTAAGACCAGCCGTTCTGGGCAAAGGGCTTCGCAGGTGTTTTGAAAGTGAGTTTGGTGAGCCACCCGACTTCTATATTCTCAACGTCAGGGCGCATGTACCAGCCTTTTGCGTTGGTTGGTTGTGCGAAGGCAGGCAGACAAGCTGTTGCCAGAAAGGATAAGCACAGCAGTGTAATATTCCACTTTTTCATGTAATGCTTTTTAGGGTGTTTTTCAGGTAAGAAGCAATACCCGTAAACAGGCATAAAGAAAAAGAAGATAGCCGGGAGTTATCTCCCCTAAAACAGTGAAATGCTTAAACATGTGATTATGACACAGCTCTTTCCGCCTGGATCACGCCGATGGCGGTGCGGGTGTTTTCTCTGAGACTGTACATTTTCCGTTCACTTGTTGGAAGAATTCAAGGGCCAGTACATGGAGCAATGCAAGTTTACTGGATGGGGCGATGGAAATTTCCAGTGTGAGGGAATCGGTTTTAAATATGTTCAAGGGGAGCTCTTCTGGTCTGGTTTCGTTTCTTTTGAATTCCTGTTTATCGAAATTGAGTTCGGCTGCGGTAGTGATGATCTGTAAATGGGTGGCGCCTGATGGAGCAGAAATTGTAAGCGATGTTTTAATTGTACTTATAAATAACCTAAGCGATGTAATTTATCACATGCCGCTATATGAGCGCTCCAAAATTGCTCAATGCTGGGTGAGTATTTTTCAGTATCACGCTCTGAGCTAGACCGTTGAATTTCCGCTTTTAGCGCTCTGGTTTGATAAATGTGACTAGAAAACCCCGTTGTATATAAACTAACATTGATCAATATACCTTTAAAGTCATGAACATAATTTTGAGGCATTAATCTATCCAATTTATCAACTGATAAAACAAATAAAGCATCACAAAAATGTTCATCATAGTCCTTGATTACCTCACCATAATTTAGGCAACTAAGAAGAATTTTTTTCAAATTTGTGTAATCTCCAGCAATATCCCTCAATATTTTATATTGGGCCGTTATAGGAATTTTCCAAGATGCAATCGAGCTATTATACCGAAGAATATTTAGTTCATTATAATGATAATTGACTGACTTAGAATATAGTTTAACAATGCTTCTCAGATTTATGTAAGACCTATTTAAAAGCATCGTAATAATGTTATTGAGAAAATTATCACCAAAAAAAACTTTCCGAATTGTTAACAACTCTTGCTCATTTGAATATCTGAAGTCTATCGAGTTAAATATTTTATTTAAAGACTTTTGAATTGCATTGATATTGTCAAAATGATACACTTCATTACTATAAAACTTATCAATGTAACCTGAATAATCAGCATCGATTCCGTATTTGTGCTGATATATACTTCTCATATTTTTATTATCGCAGACAAGAATAATTTTATTAAATCCAAATTTATTTCCTGTCCCAGATTTATCAAAGTGAGAAGCAAAAACATTCAATATTCTAAAAACATGTTCAGGATCAATTCTATCAAGATCATCAAGAATCAAAACTGTTTGTTTTTTAGTACTCGAAATAAAACTTGTAATTATTTTAGTAATTAAATCATTCTCATAAATACCACCCTCTTCCGCCTCAAGTTTTTCTAAATACATGATCATCTTATCAGTTTCAGTTACATTTTCATCGTCATGAAACTTTAAGAACTCTTCCTTTAATTTATCGATACGTTCAAAAGATTCCACAACATCTTTGCCGATTTTGGGAATCATATGAATTATTGATGCAGTAACTTTATGAAGATTATTTAGAATAAACTTAGGCACAGTTTTTAAAAAGCCTAGCCTTTCTTCATCAACATTTTCGTTTTTCAATAAAAGTTCATTAATAATATCATACTTCAGATATCGAATGATATCTTCATTTGCTGTGATTGAATAATCAATAGGAAAAAGGTGATACACATCATATTTTGCTTCAATAGATTCTTGCTTAAAGAAGTCTTTCAAAAACTGGGTCTTCCCAATTCCATAGCGACCAGAGAAAAAAATCCTTTCATTTGATTTATTTTCCAGATGCTCACTAAATTCTTTACATGGGAAATGAAAAATATCTTCAAAATATGGGCTACTCATAACTATTATTTAATTCTATGCTAGTCAGTCCAAATCTGAATACCAATAAGGCTCAAGCGCTTAGAAGTTAGGGCCATATTTAGAAATTGCAGAAAACGATTAAGTACCTGAACAAACTGCGCTAATTTAAAAAGCACTATTTGAATAAGGAGAACCTTAAGAGTCTGTTGTTTATCGCAAAAGCACATGAAACTTGTTCCAATGCCGTTTTATTTGACCTCCAATTTTGTTATCCGCGATTGTGTTAGCTGCAAGAATTGCATAAGTCAGATAATTTCCCCAATCATATCTGTTTGACTTAATAAACATATTCTTACGTACTTTATCCCGCTGATAAATTCTTCTTCGCTCTGCCCCGACTTGAGTAAATCTCTTATATAACCTTGCCTTAAATAACTCCCCTTTAGTTTTTGTCTTATTGTGTAAGGTGTAAAACTTTCCTCTTGCAACACTTTGTTTCAATTTTCTGTAGTAACCAGCAAGACTGGCATTTTTCAGCATCGTATACTTCCCATCAAACTGAAACCCGAGATATTCAAGACTGGTGTTGGATTGCAGACGATTTGTTTTCTGATTCCTCTCCTTACACCTATACCTTTTTTCTGTTTTTAGATATCTGAATTCAAAAACCTGTGTTTTATGTTTTTGAATTTCCAGTTTATACTTCAGAATTTCTTTCTGAAAAAATTTTATTATATCTTTTGCATGTACCCTGTTACAAACAACAATCATATCATCTGAATACCTTCGATAGATGCCTCCAAACTTCTGAGCCAATATATTTGCGGACTTATCAAAATCGAGTAAGTACAAATTCGCCAATACAGAACTAATTGATGAACCTTGAGGAATACCTTTCTTTCTCAATCCTACTCTTTGATTTGTAACTTTATCAAATTCGTATTTATTCGCTTTAATCAATCCGGCATTGCGTATATCAGTTATTTCGTGTTTTCTACAGAATGCTATAGCTCTTTTGTCTCGTAAATACTTTTTTCTCTCAACAGGAATTTGCTTTACAATTCGAGGATGCCTTTCAACAGAAATTCTACTCTTATAGTAATCAAATAACACATCTTCGTCTACGTAAGAAAACTTAGTAATATTTCTGAATACGTTGTAATGATCACCAGTAAATGATGGAACCAGTTCTCTCCAAGCCTTCTTTAGAATTTTGTGATCCAGATTATCAAAAAAACTCTTGATATCAAACGTTATGGCTACCAGAAATTTTTCATTCGAATTCTTTATATAAGAAAAAACATCGTTCGCAAAATCAACATTGCACTTATTCCTCGATTTATGATCAACTAAATTGAGTTTAATTCTTCTGTAGGCTGTCACGCATTCCGAGAGGTTTTCTGCCTCTAATTTTTTCTCGTAATAAATTGAAAGCTGGTGAGCGTAATAACTTAATATATTTGAGTCCAAGTGATTGGCGTAATAAAGATCTCTCACTTTTTTTGAGGGTTTCCGCATCTTGGATCTTGTTCCATCATCTGCAATTTCTCTTCTAAATTTTCGAGTTTCTGTCAGCCTGTGGATGAAAGGGGAGAATGAGTGCTTACTTACTTTTCTTGGGTCACGCACATATTTCTCAACCCACTGTCTATCTATTTGCTTTAATGGTAATCCGATATGCAAATAGGCCTTGATTCGAAACCAATCTTTATTTTTATCAATCATGTGAAAAGAAAAATGAGTGGTAGGAGCAACGCGGGGCACGCCTTACTTAATGGAATAGTACATGCTTCCAACAATACCTTTACAGGTACTACCCCTTCTAGTTGCCAGTTTGGAAATTATTATTCTAGCTTTGCACATAACAATAAATATTATGCACATACTACACATGAACACACCCAAATTATCTTATCAATTAATTTGGAATTGTAAAATTCACGAGCCTAAACAACTTATGTCTTGCTTAGCAGTTAAATAAAAAACGTACTATTCGGCCACCTACCTACTCATTCTATTTGTCAATAAATTACCTTCTCGATTAAACGCTGGTGAACTTTATCTAGTACTCTTAGAACAGGCTTTTGACAAAGAGCAATTACGGATTAAGAACATAATACCCATTCAAACACATTAAAATAAAAAAAGGGAAAAGCCACCCACATTTTTATGTGTAGCATTTCCCAATTCCATTTCGCGGTGAGGGAGGGATTCGAACCCTCGGTACAAGTTTAAGCTCGTACAACGGTTTAGCAAACCGGCCCTTTCGGCCACTCAGGCACCTCACCGTAATAAGCATTCCGCTTAATGGACGGCAAAAATAAGCGGAAAATTTCAATTTCCAAACTCTATTAATCTTTTTATTCTCAACTATATAAAAAAGAAATCCCGCTGATCAGAGCGGGACTTCAAATAAATATTTTTATAACTCAAGATTTACATCGCGGCTAATTGCACTTTCTGTTGCAGTTCCATTACGCTCTCGCGGAAGGTACTGTCGGTATCCATCAGGTCTTTTACGGTCTGGCAGCTATGGATCACGGTAGTATGGTCCCGTCCACCAAAATGCTCGCCGATCGTTTTCAGGGAGTTCTTGGTGAATGCCTTCGCCAGGTACATCGTTATCTGGCGGGCCTGGACTATCTCCCGTTTCCGGGTCTTCTGCAGCAGCTTGTCGTATGGCACATCAAAATACTCACATACCATCTTCTGGATCGTCTCGATGGTAATCTCCTTACTGCTGGTTTTCACGAAATTACGGAGTACTCTCTTTGCCAAATCGAGGTCTATTTCCCGCTTATTGAGCGAAGATTGTGCCAATAATGAGATCAATGCGCCTTCCAGTTCGCGCACGTTATTGTTCACATTATAGGCCAGGTATTTCACTACCTCGCGTGGCATTTCAAGACCGTCGTTCTTCATTTTGCGCTCCAGGATCTCGATGCGGGTCTCATAATCAGGCACCTGCAGATCAGCGCTCAGCCCCCAGCGGAAGCGGCTCAGGAGTCGCTCCTGCACGCCTTCCAGGTCCTTCGGTGGCTTGTCGGAAGTCAGGATCAGCTGCTTTCCGCTCTGATGAAGGTGATTGAAGATGGCAAAGAAGGCATCCTGGCTTTTCTCGGCACGGTTGAAGAACTGAACATCGTCGATGATCAGCACGTCGATCAGCTGGTAAAAGTGGATGAAATCGTTGATCGCATTGTTCCGGCTATGGTCCTGGAACTGGTTGATGAACTTTTCGGAGCTTACATATAATACAACCTTGTTAGGCTGGATCCTTTTCGTTTCATTACCGATGGCCTGCGCCAGGTGAGTCTTTCCCAAACCAACACCACCATAGATCACCAGCGGATTGAAGCTGCTGGCGCCCGGTTTCTCGGCCACCGTTTTGCCGGCCCTGCGAGCCACACGGTTAGCATCACCCTCCACAAAGTTGTCGAACGTATAGATAGGATTGAGCTGCGGATCGATCTGCATCTTCTTCAATCCCGGAATTACGAACGGATTCTTTACCGGATTATGTATGATGAGTGGAAAGTCCATTTCATTACTGGAAAAAGTTTTGTAGCCATGAGTTGGTACATCCATCGTGAGCGGCTTGTTGGAATGGTTACCACTGTCCACCATGATGCGATACTCCAGTCTTGCTTCTTTCCCAAGCACTCTACGCAAAGTCTTTGCCAACAAATTCACATAGTGCTCCTCCAGATATTCATAAAAGAATTGACTGGGTACCTGGATCACCAAAATGTTCTCCTTTAACTCAACAGGCTTGATAGGTTCAAACCATGTTTTGAAATGTTGCCACTCAACTATGTCCTTTATAATTTCTAAACAACTGTTCCAGACTTTATCAAAAGATTTTGCCATTATTCAACTAGCAGTTTTTATGTTGAGTTAGGAATATGCCTTAATCATGCCAACCGCAAATTCTTCACAGGATTTGAGATTTGTCTTCTACTTAAATCATCATAAAAAAACTTCAGCAGGGCTGCGAATATCTAAATTATCTGTGGATAAAAAAATTTTTTATTCACTTGTTTTTTTAGGAATTACTACATCAATCACCATGTGCAATTATTATGACGCATTTTCTATAAACACAGGTGTAGCCTGCTGATCAGCAAAAGCTGAACAATAAGAATTCCGCTTACTGTTTTAAAGAAAAAATATTATCAACACTCAAAATCAATGTGGAAAAGATCCAGACACTGTACGCCAAAAACCGTTTGATACGATCGAACTGAACCGAAGCTTGTTTATTCGTTATTGTAAGGTAGCAGAGAAAACTAAGCAAATACCGCGAAACACCATTTACTAACAACTGTTCCGGCCGGAGGTCTTGCTGCCACTGAACATGATCCTTTTTTTCGCGAGTGGTTTTGCAGGAAATCGGTGAGAAGAAAGTAACAGGCACCATATATTCAAAAGCACCTTTCTTCATAAAAAAATAACTAATGACTGATGCCATTGAAGATACACAAATTTTGAAACGAAGTGAATTTTCCCACTCTTTTTTTTGACCCCGCTCATCAAAAATAAATTCCTTTCTTTCCGCACTCCCATTCAAAATTTGTTATACCTTAAAAGCGTTCGCTCCCCTTTCAATATAATCTTACGTACTTCTACTTTTTGCATTAATTATTGTCAATTAATACCCACAAGCATCAGCCGTTTCGTCATGATGCGCATGCGTGTTTTTGTCACTGCCTTTCACTACTTTTGCAGCGCGGGGTATTTAATTACCCAAACATATATTAGGTTTTCACGGTTAACTACCTGACACCATGCAACAAACATTCACTATCAAGCTGCTCCCTGCTGAAGCAGCATCGCCCAACACGGTGCAGCAATATGCTGCCAGCCATCTTGGAATCAAAGCCGACACCATCACAGGTTACCAGATCCGGAAAAGATCCATCGACGCACGCAGCCGTCAACCCTGGATCCTCCTCACCATCACAGCCTTCGTGAATGAACCTTTTCATCCCACACCACCAGCAACCATCCCCCTGCACAATGTATCCGCTTCTCCCAATAAAGTGGTCATCATAGGAGCCGGACCAGCAGGATTGTTCGCTGCAGTGAAACTAATAGAGCTTGGCATACAACCCATCATCCTGGAACGAGGAAAAGATGTGCGCGCAAGAAGGCGCGACCTCGCCCAGATGAACAAAGAAGGCATCGTGAACCCCGAAAGCAATTATTGCTTCGGAGAAGGCGGCGCAGGTACATATAGCGATGGTAAATTATACACAAGAAGCAACAAACGAGGCGATGTGAATCGTATCCTCCAACTTCTCGTGCAATTCGGCGCTGAAGAAAAGATATTGTACGAAGCACACCCTCACGTTGGCACCAATAAACTGCCGCAGATCATCACCGCCATCCGCGAAGCTATCATCGATTGCGGAGGCATCTTTCTCTTTGAACAAAAAGTAACAGGACTTCAGATCAGCAATAACATCATCAAAGGAGTCACCACTGCAAAAGGTGATTCGTTCCACGGAGATGCCGTGATCCTGGCAACAGGTCACTCTGCGCGAGACATCTTTGAACTGTTACACGATAACAATATTCTCATAGAAGCAAAACCATTCGCACTCGGTGTGCGCGTGGAACACCCACAGCAACTCATCGATCAGTTGCAGTATCATTGTCCCGCACGCGGCGAGTTCCTCCCACCCGCTTCTTACAGCCTGGTACAACAGGTGGAAAAACGCGGCGTGTTCTCCTTCTGCATGTGTCCCGGAGGCATCATCGCCCCAGCAGCAACCAGCGAAGGCGAACTCGTGGTAAATGGATGGAGCCCCTCCAAACGGAACAACCCCTACGCCAATTCGGGCATGGTGGTGTCCGTTGAGCTCAGCGATATGGGTGCCTTCAATAAATATGGTCCACTCGCCGCCATGAAATTCCAGCAGTCCGTGGAACAAAAAGCATGGAACGCCGGCGGCGGCAAACTGGTGGCCCCCGCCCAGCGCATGGTGGACTTCACAGAAGGAAAAGTTTCGTCCTCACTGCCCGACTGCTCCTATCTCCCCGGCATCCACTCCACCTCCATTAAGGATGTACTGCCCGGTTTCGTGCATCAGTCGTTAAAGCAGGCATTCAAGGAATTTGGTAAAAAGATGCCCGGCCGCCATGGCCAGCGCGGCTACTTCACCAACGAAGCCATCCTGGTGGCCACCGAAAGCCGGACCTCCAGCCCGGTCCGCATCCCCCGCGATGGCGGCACTCTCCAGCACCCCCAGATCAGCAATCTCTACCCCTGCGCCGAAGGAGCCGGTTACGCCGGAGGTATCGTCAGTGCAGCCATGGACGGGGAACGCGTGGCCGCCGCCATCCATGCCGTACTCAACCCTTCCTGACCGGTTGTAATAATTTTAACATTTATGCTACTAAAGAGTGGTTGCTTTACTCCGAAAGGCGTAATAGCCTCCATAACTCCAACTTTTACCAAAGCTTTTACTACATGAACATCCTTGAAGTCAGGAATCTCAAGAAGTATTATGCTACCCAAAAGGCAGTGGACGATATCAGCTTCCACCTCGCACCCGGCAGCATCTTCGGACTCCTGGGCCCCAACGGCGCAGGCAAAACCACCCTTATCAGAATGATCACCGGCATCTTCTACCCGGATGAAGGAGAAATTCTCTTCAACGGACGACCTTTCAACCCACAGACCGATATCCTTCAGACAGGCTATATGCCCGAAGAGCGTGGTCTGTATAAAAAGATGAAGATCGGCGAACAGGCCGTGTACCTCGCGCAGCTGAAAGGGATGAACAAGTCGGAAGCCCTGGAAAAAGTGAAGGAATGGTTCATCCGTTTCGATATGCAGAGCTGGTGGAACAAAAAAGTGGAAGACCTCAGTAAAGGTATGAGCCAGAAACTGCAGTTCGTTACCACCGTTCTCCATGAGCCCAAACTCATCATCCTCGACGAGCCCTTCTCCGGTCTCGATCCCGTGAACGCCAACCTGATCAAAGACGAGATCTATCGACTGGCCAAGAACGGCGCCAGCATCATCTTCAGTACCCACCGTATGGAACAGGTGGAAGAGATCTGCGATCATATCATCCTGGTGAACAAAGGCCAGAAGATACTCGACGGTACCGTAAAACAGGTGAAACAACAATTCAAGGAACATCTCTTCAAGATCAGCTTTGAAAGCAATCCGTTATCCACTGCATCCGATGTGTTTGAAGTGGTTGAAGCTAAGGAGCACGACCTGGTAGTGAAGATCCACGAGGGCCGCAGGCCCAATGATGTGCTGCAATTCTTCCTGAACCAACAGACAGGCATAACCGCCTTCCAGGAAATACTGCCATCACTCAACGAGATCTTTATCCGGCTGGTTGAAGGCACACCAATGGCCCGTCAATTTGAACCGATCACAGCTTAAAACACATCACATGAACAAGACCTGGATCATCACACAGAGAGAATTTACCAGCAGGGTACGTAAAAAGACCTTCCTGCTGACAACAATATTATTGCCCCTGTTATTCGCAGGATTCTATGCAGCCATCATCTGGTTCTCCGTTAAAGGCGGAGATGCCGTTAAAGTACTGGTATCCGATCAGTCGAATGTTTTTGAAGGCTCACTGAAAAGCGATGGAGATATCAGTTTCCATTTTCTTAACCAGCTTTCAGAAAAAGAACTCAAAGACAGCGTGAAAGCCGGAAGTTATGAAGGATATATGTTCGTTCCTCAGAACTTCAACAGCGCTGCCGATTCCATCAGGATCAGAACCGCCAAATCACTCGGCGTGATCACCCGTGATAAAGTGGAAAAGAGGATCAACACGCAGCTGAAAGAGCACAAGATGCTCACGTATGTTTCCAAAGCGCAACTGGACAGTGTACAGCGCGACGCCAACCTCGATATCAACCGTCTTGAAAACGAGAGCAAGCAGGATAAATCCGGCATGGCCTACCTGGTAGGCATGATCTCCGGTTTCCTGATCTACATCGTTCTCTTCATATATGGCACCATGGTAATGCGTGGTGTAATGGAAGAAAAAGTAAACCGTATTGCAGAAGTGATCGTCAGCAGCGTGAAGCCCACACAACTGATGATGGGCAAGATCCTCGGCATCGGCGCCGTTGGTCTGGTGCAGTTCCTCATCTGGATCGTATTGGGTACTGTAGTTAATTTGGTGATCACGGCAGTAATGGCAGGAGATTCCAGTCAGCTGGCCGCAGCAGGTCAACAGGTACCGCAGAGCGGCGTAGCCGGTTTCTTCTCTGCCCTCGGCAAACTGGACCTTCCCCTGATCATCGGTAGTTTCCTTTTCTATTTCTTAGGTGGATATTTCCTGTATTCATCTCTCTTTGCTGCTGTGGGCAGCGCCGTTAATGAAGATCCGCAGGATGCACAAAGCCTCTTGCTGCCTGTTATGCTCCCCATCATTGTGGCCATTGTAATTGCCATGAAAGCCGTGAACGCGCCTACCAGTGGACTGGCAGTATTCGGCAGTTTGTTCCCGCTCACTTCTCCGGTGGTGATGATGGCACGCGTGGCGCATGGAATTCCGGATGGCGTGCAGGTATGGGAACTGGTTGCAAGCATGGTCTTCCTCATCCTCGGCTTCCTGGGAACAACCTGGCTGGCAGGAAAGATCTATCGCACCGGTATTCTTCTGTATGGTAAGAAAACTACCTGGAAAGAAATGTGGAAATGGGCGTTTAGAAAGAACTGATCACAGATTAGATAAGTTTAGCAGGGCTGGCCATCATTGGCCAGCCTTTTTTTGTGCATGTTGTAAGAACAGTGCAGAGTGTGCGAGACACAGGGTTGTGCGAGGGAGGCACAGGGTGTGGCCCCTCACACCCGGGGACGCGAGCGACAGGGGACCCAGTATTTAATATAGTTTTTTAAAACCATTAAAAAAAAAATAATAAATACATGTAAACATTTAA
>NZ_JBQCGW010000107.1:0-45252 GCF_051955275.1 Pseudobacter sp.
AAATAGAATTCCGAGAAGTCCGAGCGAGCAGAGATAACTTTTCATTGTTAACATGATACAGGTTTAGAGAGTAATAATATGGGCTGATCGCCGCCAAAATATTTATTAAATTCTTATTCTGACAGTAATTCCGGTTAATTATTGCACCACATACCCAATAACCTTAGTTTATAATCATCTCCGGTGCATTGTTGTTGATCATTATTTACATTTCCATTAAATTGCAGACCATGTTAAGCGTTGGCATCACCGGCGGTATCGGCTCAGGCAAAAGCACTGTTGCGCGCATCTTCGAAGTGCTGGGCATTCCCGTGTATTATGCCGATGATGCCGCCAAACGCCTCATGAATGAAGATGCCTCGCTGCGCGAAGCCATCATCGCTGCCTTCGGACCGGAAACCTATACCAACGGCATTCTCAACCGGAGCGTGCTTTCTTCCATCGTTTTCAATGACAAGGAAAAACTGGAGCAACTCAATGCCCTCGTGCACCCCGCTACCATCCGCAATGGCGAGAACTGGATGCGCTCCCAAACCACTCCCTACGCCATCAAGGAAGCAGCCATCTTTTTCGAGAGCGGCTCGCATGCCGGACTGGACCTGATCATTGGCGTGTACGCCCCTGCGGCACTCCGCATTCATCGGGCCATGCAGCGCGACAATATCACCCGTGAAGCCGTGCAGGAACGCATGAACAGGCAGATCCAGGAAGAGATAAAGATGCGCTTGTGCGACTACGTTATAGTGAACGATGAACAGCAGGCCGTTCTTCCCCAGGTACTTTCCCTGCATAAACAACTGATCGAAATGGCGGCTCAGAAACGCTGATTGCCTTTCATCATTTCCATTTGCAGCCTGTAGCTTTTACCGTTATATTTAATCTCAAATTTTACTGCATGAGAAAAGCCCTGACAGCCCTCACGCTGTGCAGCCTGCCTCTATTGCTGGCAGCGCAGTCTCCTGCTGATTATTCCAATCATCAGCAACAATCCCGGCGGATACAATCTCTTCAGACAGCTTACCCCAACCTGGTGAATCTGAAATCCATAACCAGAACAACTGGAGGCAAAGATATCTGGATGATCACCATCGGAACTGCTCCCGCTGCTGCCAAACCGGCCATTGCCGTAGTGGGCGGCGTGGAAGGCCACCACCTGCTGGGCTCCGAACTGGCCCTGGGATTTGCAGAAAACCTGCTCGCAGGCAGCAGCACGGATTCCATCCGGCAATTGCTTGCCCGCACTACCTTTTACGTTTTCCCGAATATGAGCCCGGACGCCTCCGAACAATACTTCGCTAAACTGAAGTACGAACGTCAGGGGAATGCCACCGCTACGGATGACGACAGGGACGGCAGGCTCAACGAAGATGCTTTTGACGACCTCGATAATAATGGAAAGATCACACTCATGCGCGTGGAATCTCCTATCGGTGATTACAAGCCACATCCCGATGATGCACGTGTGCTCATCAAAGCCGATCCGTTAAAAGGAGAAAAAGGGATCTACCTGCTCTACACCGAAGGAACGGATAACGACAAAGACGGACGGTTCAACGAAGACGGTGAAGGTGGCGTATGGTTCAACAGGAACTTCACACATAATTATCCCCCCTTCATTCCCGGCTCCGGTGAGTTTGCCGTATCGGAAATTGAAACGCGTGCGCTGCTGGATCAGCTCTACGAGCTCTTCAATGTGTATGCAGTGGTGAGTTTCGGTACCAATAACAACCTCTCCTCCCCTGTTACTTATAATGCCGCTGCCGCCACTCAGAAGATCGTAAATGGCTGGCAGGAAGCCGATGTAAAGGTCAATGGAACCGTATCCGACCTCTACAATAAAACGGTCGTTTTAAAAGATGCGCCAAAAACCAGTCCGGCTGGCGGCGATTTCCTCAGCTGGGCTTATTATCACTATGCTCGTTATAGCTTCAGCACACCGGGTTGGGCAGTACCGAAAGTAAAACCGGACACTGCTAAAAAAGAGAAAGCACTATCCGTAGATGACGCTGCTGCCAATTACCTGCGCTGGGCTGCCCAGCAGGGTATCAGCAATACTTTTACAGAATGGAAAACAGTCAGCCATCCTGATTTCCCGCAACAGAAAGTGGAAGTGGGTGGGCTCAATCCTTATGTACTTCTCAATCCTCCATACAAACTGGTACCTGCTATCGTGCAGCAACATACGAACTTCCTGGTGAAACTGGCTGCCCTGCAACCAACACTGGAACTGCTGAACATTAAAACGGAAAAAGTGGCGGCAGGTCTCACCCGCATTACGGTGGATGTGGCTAATAAAGGATTACTGGCCTCGCATACCAAACTGGGAGAGCGCAACTATTTCACCAAACGCATTCAGGTGAAGGTGAATACCAATCCCAATCAGCAGGTGATCAGCGGCCGTAAGAACCAACTGCTCGGATCGCTGGAAGGTAATGGCAGCACGCAACTCAGCTGGCTGATCAAAGGCAGTGGCAAAATCACCATCGATGTGAACTGCCCTACCACCGGAAACATAAGCAGCAATATCAACCTGTAGTATCATCCACAAATTCTGAATCATGACATTCAATATAAAGACCGCATTCCTGTTTCCTGTAACACTGGCCCTGGGCCTTTGTGTACAGGCACAGCAACCCAACCAGGTTTTCAAGGCATCCGGCACACCGGTGAACCCCAAAGTACCCGTCAGCTGGAACCGGTACAATGATTATGCAGCCATCACCGAGATCTGCAAAAAACTGGCGGCAGCACATCCCGGTCTCTGCCGCATTGAATCCCTCGGCAAATCATTCCAGGGAAAAGAGCTCTGGTGCCTCACCATCTCCGATTTCAAAAAAGGAGACCCCAACCGCAAACCGGCAATGTACATCGATGGAAATATCCACTCGAATGAGGTGCAGGGCAGCGAATTTGCCATGTACACAGCCTGGTACCTGCTGGAATCCTTTGCTGACAATACTTTCATCCAGGAACTCCTGGCCGATAAAACATTTTACATTGTTCCCACCATCAACCCGGATGCCCGGGATTATTTCTTCCATGAGCCCAATACAGCCCACTCCCCACGTTCCGGTCTCATCCCCATCGATAACGATCGTGATGGCAGCATAGATGAAGATCCTTATGATGATCTTGACAAAGATGGCAGCATCACCATGATGCGCCGCAAAAATCCCAATGGCCGCTGGAAACAGGATCCGCAAGACCCAAGGAAAATGATACAGCCAGGCCCCGAAGAAAAAGGAGAATATGATATCCTCGGACCGGAAGGCATCGACAATGATGGAGACGGCTTGGTGAATGAAGATGCGCCCACGCATCAGTATGATCCTAACCGCGACTGGGGCTGGAACTGGCAGCCCAATCCCATCCAGGGTGGCGCTTACAAATATCCTTTCTCACTGCCCGAGAACCGTGCTGTGATGGAGTTTGTGATGAAGCATCCCAATATCGCGGCAGCCCAATCCTATCACAACGCCGGTGGCATGATCCTTCGCGGTCCTGGTGCAGCAGAAGACATCGGTACCTACAATGCAGCAGATATCGCCATCTATGATTTCCTGGCTAAAAAAGGAGAAAGCCTCATGCCCGGATACCGCTACCTGGTAGTGTATAAAGATATGTACTCCGTGTATGGCGGGGAACTGGACTGGTTCTATGGCGGCCGCGGTATTTACACCTTCTCCAACGAGCTCTGGACGGGCTACCTGATGTTCAACAAGGGCAGCGACGACGCCCCTCCTTCTGCCGACCCTTCGTATACATTTGACCGTTACCTGCTCTTCAAAGATGCATTCGTGGAGTGGAAACCTTTTGATCATCCGCAATATGGGAAGATCGAGATCGGTGGCTTCAAGAAAAATTTCGGTCGCATGCACCCGGGCTTCCTGCTGGAGGCCGATGCCCACCGCAATATGAGCTTCAGCGTGTTTCATTGCTATCAGACACCCAAACTCAGCATAGATTCAATTATGGAAAAAGACCTGGGAGACGGGATGAAAGAAATAACTGCCATTGTTTCCAATCAGCGCATGATCCCAACCCATGCCAGCCAGGATCTGAAGTATAAGATCGAAGTACCGGATAAAATTTCGCTGACAGGCGCTACTGTACTGGCAGGCATGATCGTGGAGAATATGGACCTTAACATAACAAAAGAGCAAACCCAGAACCCGGCAGTGATTGAAGTGCCGAATATTGCGGGGATGAGTACGGTTACCGTGAGGTGGCTGGTGAAAGGAAACAGCGGGTACACGGTAACAGTGGATAGTAAGAAAGGCGGTACGGTAAACAGGAAGAAAAGCTGATTTTAATTATAGAAAGATGGGAATTTTATCAAAGTTCAAATCACTACTCAAGTCAAAGGATGAGTTTATAAATGCTCCCCTGGTAATACCAGATGCAGTATATCGCAACCAGTTTCTTAACCGGAGAGAATGGATGGGGCAATTTGTAATAAACGAGAAAACACTTTTCAGAATTACTTATTATGGACAGCTTCACGAAAGGCACACTAACCTGATCACAGGGACCTCATTTGCTCCAGCCTTGTTAATCGCCACTGAGCCAGTATCAGGAATAGGCTTTACACTGTATGATGGATGCAAACATGGATATAATGCGCTCTTCGCTGAGGAGTTTACGCAGGAGCAGGTTAGCAATCGTCCGATAGATTCAATATACAAAGACGAAGAAGGAAATGATTTATTCGAGTTACACATGAAACTCAAATTCAATTTCAAATACGATGAGGAAATGGGAGATGACGTAGACGAAGATGGGATGATTGAATTGCCTGACGGCCGGAAACTGGCATTCGATGCCGTTAAACAGGATGGCTTCGACTCCATCATCATTCTTGGAAAAAATCCATCAGGAAAAGTCAGACCAATACTGATGGAAGAATCAGCTTAAAAAAATCGCATACCGGCTTTACACTAAAAATGATACATATTCTTCAAATGCAACGCCGCTTCCCTCGTCCGGCTTTGCAGACTGGCCGCTAATTCCGCATACACCAGCAATTCCGGTACACATTGCTGCTGGCTGGACACAATCTGTTCTTCATTCCAGAATGGACTGAGTATTTCCAGTTCACCTTGTGGGTCGGGCATGATATGGAATTGCTTTACCAGTTCCTGCACAGGCAGTGAACTGTAAATAGTGAAGTTCTCAGGTTGCAGAAAGCCGGTAAGGATATAGGCGGCCGTTTCCCCACTCCACCTGGCCTGCCGCATATCTTTTGCAGGCCGGACTCCGCCCTGCGGCGATTCTTCAAACCGGAATCTGCCGTAGGAGATCTTCGGACGAAGGTGGCTCTGGAAATTCCCGATCCACCGGCTCAGTAATATATCCCGGTTTTCCAGCACAAGCCCGCTTTCCGTCTTTTTGATGAATCCTTCACTTTCCATTTCTTTCAGCAAGGGCCCCACCATGCCCAGGGCAATGGTACTGTGCTGTCCGATGCTCCGGTACGATTGATTGAGCAGACCTGGTTTGGCCAGGATGGCAAATACCAGTTTCAGTCCGGCTGTTTTCCAGAGCTTGCCCCGGTCCGGCAATCGCTGGGCTGTTACCGGATTATCGTTTATATATAATAGTAATGACCTGTATTTGATGAAACAATTTCCGGAGGCATCCAGGTAGTTCACGCCATTCTGTTTGAGCAGTGCGCGGTTGGGTTTGCTGATATATTGGGAAACGAGTATACGTCCACGTGACCGGGTAGCATTCCTGCTTAAGAATACACCAACGTATTCACCGCGGATCTCGTTCTTTATCTCCGTCTGCAGCTCATAGGTAGTGCCTCCTTCAATATTGATGGAAATTCCCTGTACAGTGGCTGGTTTCTTTCTGCCGGCTGCCGCTGAAGCGGGCAGCTTCTGTACTTTAAGTCCAGATTGCAGGGTAAGGTGCTGAATCGCAACCTGCAATACATCATTATCTTTCATAAACCGGGGTCAGTTGTTCAGTTTTTAGGGATGTTCATGATTCATGAACGGCTAAATTTATTGAACATCTCCGTACTGCACAAAAAAACCCCGGAGTTTCCGGGGTTTGTATCAATATCATTCAGCTGATTATTTCAGTTTTGCAAGTGCTTCGCTGATGCGCTTCCATCCTTCTTCGATCTTCTGCATGCTGTTGGCAAAAGAGATACGGATACAGCTGGGCTCACCGAATGCGCGGCCTGTTACTGTAGATACATGCGCATTGTTGAGCAGGTACATACAGAGATCGTCTGCATCCTTGATGGTTTCATTGCCATCGCTCTTTCCGAAGTAAGAACTTACAATGGGGAATACATAGAATGCTCCATCGGGCTCGGCCAGTTGCAGGCCGGGGATAGCAGCGATGATCTCGAGCACCCTCTTCTTTCTTCTTCCGAACTCTTCCACCATTTCCTGTGTAGGACGGAGATCGGTAGTGAGCGCCACGATAGCAGCACGCTGTGTGATACTGTTGGTGCCGCTGGTGAACTGGCCCTGCAGTTTTTCACAGGCTTTCACCACATCGGGGTGAGCGGCAATGAAACCGAGGCGGTAGCCGGTCATGGCGAAACCTTTACTCAGACCGTTGATGATGATCACTCGGTCTTTCAGGTCTTCAAACTGAGCGATGCTCTCGTGCTTGCCCACGAAGTTGATGTACTCATAGATCTCATCAGAGAGGATGAATACATTGGGGAATTTGCGGAACACTTCTGCCAGCCCTTCCAGTTCAGCTTTGCTGTACACGGAACCACTGGGGTTACAGGGAGAGGAGAAGATGAACAGTCTTGTTTTATCAGTAAGCGCTGCTTCGAGTTGAGCAGGTGTGATCTTGTATTTGTTCTCAAAAGAAGTGGGAACCAGTTTGCATACACCTTCTCCGAGCTTAACGATCTCGGAATAGGTAACCCAGTAGGGAGTGGGGATCACTACTTCATCACCCTTACTCACGGTGGCGAACACTACGTTGGCCAGGCTCTGCTTGGCACCGGTAGAAACAATGATGTTCTCAGCTTTGTAATCCAGGTTATTGTCGCGCTTCAGCTTGAAACAAACTGCTTCACGCAGATCAGGGTAACCGGCCACTGGTGTGTAATGGCTGTAGTTGTCGTCAATTGCTTTCTTGGCAGCCTCTTTGATGTGCTCAGGAGTGTCGAAATCGGGTTCGCCCAAACTCAGGTCAATTACATCGAAGCCTTTGGCGCGCAGTTCGCGGCCGAGCTTTGCCATTTTCAACGTTTCTGGTTCGTTGAAAAGGTTCAAACGGGATGATAGTTGCATAATGTTTGTCTGTTGCTTGCTTTACGTGAACCGCAAAAGTAATGCATAACCCGTAATCGCACTTTCAAATCCTTACTTATCATACAACAATTTGAACTCATTCAAATCAGGCGTTATTTTCCGCTCTCTTTTTGATTCATATTCATAAATAACACGTCCGAGGTTCTTCATGAAGGGAAAACCGATGGTCTCATAATCATATTTACTGTCGTTGAACACGCCATCCTGGTTGCTGAGGATGGTTGCAGACAACATGAATTCGATATTCTTTTCAAAGTCGGCAAAGTAGGCCACATCCACCAGAAAACCGTATGCATCGCCGATCTTGTTGAAGATGCGGAACTGTTTGGGCAGGCTTCCCTTCTCTCCTCCATAGAACAGGAATTTGCAGAAAGCGTCCTGGAAATTTCCATCATATGATGGATACAGGCTCTCCTGGGGATACTGGCTCATGTATTTCCATACAAAGCGGTAATCATCCGCTTCAATATTGAAGCGCTGCTGCTCGCCCACTGCCTGGGGAAAGAGCACGGCTTTGAGGATACCGGTCAGGTCTTCCAGGCTGATGCGGTTCTTCCGGCTGAAGTCGAACGGCTCATTGACAATGCGGCCATTCCTTTCAAATCCTTTCCCCAGCAGGTCGTGGCGCTGAAGAGGCGCCAGGGTGCTTACCTGCATGGGCTGGTGCAGCAGGGTGTCCCCTCGGGGACCCAGGAAGGTAACGGGATTGGTATGCCGGTTCTCGTCCTGGTTCATCACCACTTCCAGGTGGTGGATGATCTCGGCGGAGGTATATCCTTTCTTCCGGAGCTCTTCATTGAGGTACTGCTGGCCCAGGAATTCATAAAGCCGGTTGTACGCATCATTATCACTTACCATGAATATCTTCCTGATGTACTGGGCGATATTGGGCTTTCCGTCCGGTGTGGTGGGGTCATTTAACACAGGGGTCTGCTTGTGGTAAGCACTGTCTGTGATCATGGTGGTATACTTATCCAGCCCGTTGACCTTCAGTTCGCGGAGGCGCTGGAGGGCCAGGAGGGCGGTGGGCATTTTAACCGTGCTGGCGGGATAAAAGTACCGGTTGGGGTCTGTCTGATAATAATATGGAGTGAAAACCGGCATATTATTCGGGCCGCGGTTGATCTGGGTATAGATGATCTGCACCCTGAATTCATCGGGTTTACGCAGGATGGAGTCGAAATACTGCGGGTATTGCCGTAAAATGGAAAGCAGCAGGGAGTCTGTCTTGCCAATGGGCACTTCGGCCGGAATTACAGGCGGGGGCTGGGTTACAGCGGCTTCTTCGATGCGCTTTTCCGATAGCTGTTTTATCTCTTTCTGGTGCTTGCATGACAAAAAAAGATAAGAGGATAAGCAAATCAGAGCCAGAACACGTATTTTCATTGCCGAAAATTACAAAATCCACGCAAAGTTTGATAACAGTTGCAGGTCATATTGAAATTGGTTCTGAAGCGGCCGGAAAGCCCGTTCGTACAGGAGTTTTATACCCCTCAGGCAGCCTGATTTTCGTATTTCCGATTCTGCCTGAAAACCCTATCTTTGCCAACTCCTAAAAAAATAAACAACACTGAAATGAGAGCACTGGTTAGCATTTTTACTGCCCTTTTAATAGGCATCTCGCTGTACCAGCTTTCTTTTACCTGGTTCGTCAACAAGCACGAAAAGGCCATGGGTGAGAAAGCCTTGCAGCAGATCAAAAGAGCCTACCCAACAGCCACAACGAAGTACCCGGGCGACAAAGAAGCTGCTGCAATTTACCAGGACACTCTGGACCAACTGCTGAGAATCCGTAAGCAGGAGCTGCTCGACAGCACTGCCGACACCAAGATCACATGGTGGGGACAGACTTACCAGAAAGCTAAAGAAAGCGAACTCCTGCTTGGTCTCGATCTTCAGGGTGGTATCAACGTAACGATGGATATCGCACTGGACGGACTGATCAAGGGACTGGCCAATAACCCAAAAGATCCTCAGATCGTAAAGGCTATTGAAGAAGCCAACAGACTGAAGCTGACCAGTGACCAGAACTATATCACGCTCTTTGGTGAAGCCTTCAAAAAAGTGAATGCCGGCTCCCGCCTGGCCACACACTTCGCCAACCCCAATAATAAACTCTCTTCCACTGCGAGCGATAACCAGGTTATCAATTTCATCAACGAGCAGGCTAACAATGCCATGGCCCAGACCTACCAGGTTCTGAGAAAGCGTATCGATAAATTCGGTGTTGCCCAGCCTACCATCAGCCTGGATGAAACCAAAGGAATCATCACGGTGGAACTGGCCGGCGCCAGCGATCCTGAAAGAGTAAGGAAATACCTGCAATCAACCGCTAACCTGCAATTCTGGGAGATCTACACCCTGGAGCAGATCGCTGGTTCACTGCAGGCTGCCGACAAAACACTCGAAGGCTACCTCGCCGGTGGCAACAAAGTGGACTCACTCGGTAACATCATCGCAGACACATCAGCTTCTTCAAAAGTGGATTCCTCCAAAATGAACCCGCTCTTCCAGAAACTGTTCCCTGCTCAGCCTCAGCCTGATCCACAGTCTGGCCGCGTATCTTATTACAGCTTTATCGGAACATCACGTCTGCAGGATACCGGCGTAGTGAACAGCTACCTCAGCATCCCCGCAGTTCGCAATAACTTCCCCGGTAACGTGAAATTCCTGTGGGGCAAACAGGAAAGGAATGCCAATGGCACCCTGGTTCCTGCCCTCAACCTCTACGCTATCAAAACCATCCCTGGTAAAGAAGGCGCAGAACTGGAAGGAAATGCTATCGAAGATGCCAAACAGGAATTCGATCCTGTGACCAACGAAGTAACCGTTACCATGGCTATGACGCCTGCAGGCTCCAGCACATGGGCACGTATGACTGAAAAGAATATCGGAAAGCCAATCGCTATTGTGCTCGACGATATCGTTTATACAGCACCGAACGTACAGCAGAAGATCGACGGTGGTAACTCACGTATCACCATGGGCCGCGGTACTCAGAACCGTAACCTGGTGATCGAAGAAGCACAGGACATCGCCAACATCCTGAAATCCGGTAAGCTCGAAGCGCCTGCCAAGATCGTTCAGGAGCAGGTGGTAGGTCCTACCCTCGGTCAGGCTGCCGTTAAAGGTGGTATGCTCTCTTTCGCCATCTCTTTCGCTGTTATCTTCATCCTGATGGTGGTGTATTATAACACCGGCGGCTGGGTGGCTAATATCGCCCTTATCCTCAACCTGCTCTTCACCGTGGGTGTGCTCAGCGCCATGGGTGCCACGCTCACCGCTCCGGGTATCGCAGGTCTGGTACTCACCATCGGTATTGCGGTTGACACCAACGTACTGATCTTCGAACGTATCAAGGAAGAACTTACCAAGGGTAAGAGCTATCAACAGGCTGTGATCGACGGTTACAAGCGCTCCATGGCGCCTGTGTTCGATGCCCACATCACCAACCTGCTGACCGCTATCATCCTGTTCTACTTCGGTCTCGGTCCTGTACTCGGTTTCGCTACCACTCAGATCATCGGTATCATCCTGTCGCTCTTCTGCGGTATCCTGGTATCAAGGCTGATCAGCGATTTCTGGACAAGAAAGAACCGTCACTTCAACTATTTCACGCCGCTGAGCCGCAAGGTATTCAAGCATGCCGCCTACAAGTTCATCGAGCTGCGCAAGAAAACATATATCGTTTCCTTCGTGATCCTGGCTCTTGGTATCGGTGCGCTGATCAACGGTTTCAAATATGGTGTTGAATTCTCCGGTGGCCGCAGCTACGTGGTAAAATTCGATAAGCCAACCAGCCCTGAGCCTGTTCGTCACGCGCTGGAGCAAGCCTTCCAGGCTACCCCTGTAGTGAAAACCTACGGTGCTACCAACCAGCTTGACATCACCACCGACTACCTGATCAACCAGGCCGGTACTATTGGTGACTCTGCCGTTCAGAACAAACTGTACGAAGGTCTCCAGCCATTCCTGAAACCAGGTACCACCAAAGAAGAATTCGCTTCCAAATATGTACAGGGCTTCAAACGCGTAGATGCCACCATCTCCGATGACCTTAAGAAAGGCGCACAGTGGGCCACTTTCTGGAGTCTGTTCATCATTGCAGCGTATATCCTGCTCCGCTTCCGCGACTGGAGGTATTCACTCGGTACCATCGTAGGTCTGTTGCACGACGTACTGGTAACCCTGATCGTATTCTCCTTCCTGAAAGATGTGATGCCGTTCTCCCTGGAAGTTGACCAGCACTTCATTGCTGCGATCCTGACGGTGATTGGTTTTTCCATGAACGACAAGGTGATTGTGTTTGACCGTATCCGCGAATACAGCCGCGAGATGATCGGTGCAGACAAGACCACCATCATCAATAAAGCCATCAATGATACACTGAGCCGTACCATCATGACGAGCTTCACGGTATTCCTCACTATCCTCATCCTGTTCCTGGTAGGTGGTGAAGTAACCAAGGGCTTTGCCTTCGCGATGCTGGTAGGTGTGCTCACTGGTGTATATTCTTCCATCTTTGTATCTGCGCCGATCCTGGTTGACTTTGCTAAAGACAAACCACTCGGTGAAGTTCCCAAGGCCAATACAACAGCTGCTCCGGTAAAACCGAAAGCGCCTGTTGCAAGGAAAGCCTAAGACCATAACTTACTGATCTATATCGCCCCGGGGAATCACTCCGGGGCTTTTTTGTTGTTTTTGGGGCTTTTGCTGGTGAGGGGTATGGAAACGCGGCTGGAAAACATACCCACACCTTTGTGTTCTTTGATTGAGCTTTAGTGGGGAATGTCTAGGCTGTGGTGCAATGCCGGGCATGAGCAACGTATGTTTTCGAGGCCGCTCTTCCCATACCCGCTCCCCAGCGTCAGCCCCGGTCTCCACGTATGCATCAACGTTATAAAACGGATCACCTGCAATCACCCCGGAGAGATGGGTATAGATCATCGCCTCCCATGCCAGCGCATTTATCCATAGCCGGACTTGCAGCACTGATCTCCTGGAGGCCCCCCCTTCCATTACTGTAAAAACCGAAACTCATAGATCCACTGTAATATTTACTCCGGGTGACGCACTCTTCCCCTCTCTCCTCCCCCCAATGCAGTAGGGGCACAACGTCGGGTGATACATTGACACTGCCGCACCTCCGGGGAGGGCTGCAGTGGGATATGCAGGAGCGGTCTTCAAAACATACGATCCCTACGCCCGGCCCAGCACCACAGCCCCAACATACCCCACCACAGCTCAATCAAAGAACACAAAGGTGTGGGTATGTTTTACAACCGCCCCTGCATATTCCCCTGCAGCCTACAGCCCATCAACCCCATCAACCCCATCAACCCCATCAGCCCCATCAACCCCATCAACCCCATCAACCCAATCAACCCAATCAACCCAATCAACCCAATCAACCGAAAAAAACACCTTCTCCCCGCCCTTCCTGCAAATAAAAAAACGCCGTACTTATCCCTGTACGACGTTCTAAAAAACCCCTAATACAAACCTTCTTTATGCTATTTACCTGCTGGCTTCGCCGCCTGTTGATGTTTTTTGTGATGTGAATGCTTTGCCGTTTTTTCTGTCTTTGCCTTTTTCTGTGTAGTGGCAGGTGTGGTCTGGGCTGTGGCCAATCCTGTCATTGCTAATACTAAACCTGCTGCAATCAAAAACTTTTTCATCTTCTGTACGATTTAATATGAATGAATTGATGACACCATAAAGCTATCCATTATTATTTCCGTGCAACGTTTTTACGGCCTGCTTAACCGGGGCTTAACGAGTGTTAACGGCTGGCTAACAGAACATTTCAGGGCTGTTCACTTGTGGCGCTGAAACAGTAACTTCATAATAAATTGAACAGCTATGAAACCGGAAAAAACGAAGTATATCCATAACCTTCTCGATACGGAAAATGATCACCTGAAGAAACTGCATGAAATAGTTTGCCAGGCTGTGGAGCAGGAGAAACTTATACTGGAGAAAATAGAGAAGCCCGTTGCGGAAAAACTGACTACCGGTCAGCGTATCGCAGACAAGGTGGCCCGGTTCGGAGGTAGCTGGAAATTCATCCTGACCTTCATGGGGATATTGCTGCTGTGGATCATTTACAACCTCAACCTGCCCGTGGAGAAAAGGTTTGACCCCTATCCTTTCATTCTGCTGAACCTGGTATTAAGTTGCCTGGCTGCAGTGCAGGCGCCGGTGATCATGATGAGCCAGAACAGAACGGAGGAGAAGGACCGCAAAAGGAATGAGAATGACTATATCGTGAACCTGAAGGCGGAGATAGAAATACGTACCCTGCACCAGAAAATGGATCTGTTACTGGAAGAACAGTTCAAGAAACTGATGGAGGCGCAGGCAGACCAGATCAAATTGCTGCAGTCGCTGCTCAAGGAGGAATACAAAAAGAATATGCAGACAGGGAACATAAAAAAAGCGCCGCCCGCAGAGGACGGCGCAGCATGACGCTGTTAAAACCAACCTTAGTTCTTTTTCTTATTTTCTTTAAAACGTTTGTCAGGAGTACCGTCCTTTTTCTTATGCACTGTGGTATCAGCAGCCACCTTATTAGCCTTGTAACGCTTGTCGGGCGTTCCGTCTTTCTTTGCAGGACCTGCCTTTTGTGATGGTGCCGGCTTCGCCACTTCGGGCGCTGTTGTTCCGGTAGATTCCTGCTTGGCCTGCCTGGACGACTTGGCGACAGGAGCCGTTGCGGTATTGTCCTTCTTTTTGCCTGACTGCCTGGTCTGCGCAAATGAAACTGTTGAAATTGTTAAGAGCATTGCGAAGGCCAACATGAGCTTTTTCATAGTTACACTATTTTAAGGATTGAGAATGAACTGACAAAATAATAAGTATTTTTTAAAAAGCCGCCCCCCGGAGAGGGCGGCAGACAAATCAACCTGGTTCTAACTAACACATGACTGTTTATTACCATTGAAATGACTATATAAATCTATTCATTGAAATTGTCTTTTTTTGTTTTTCAGGCCCCCTTAACCGGGACTTAACAGGTGTTAAGCAGATGTTGTTTGAACCTTAAAAAAATGAAATATCCATAATGAGCAGCAAATTTGCCTTTGGTACATATTTAGACGGTATGCGTTCAAAAACCCTCAAATGGCTGGTGCTGACCGCTACGCTGCTCATCATTGTGATCGTAGGCGTTCAGTTGTTCTGGCTAAATAAGATATACTCCCTCGAACAAAAGACTTTCAACATCAATGTGGTGAAGAGTATCCGGGGACTTTATGAAGATGTGAACCTCATTGATTCGCAGGTCAATCATTTACAGGACTTCATTGAACATCCTTCACCGGACTATTTCCTGTTCCGGACAGGATCCAGTTATGAGAAAGACTCCCTGATCTGGTATCTCAAAGATGAGCTCAATGATTTTGATGTGCTCACAGATGCGCATGTAGGCTTCTACAATGCCGGCACCAAAAGCTTCAGCTCACGGGAATACATACCCGCTCCTGCCGCCAGGTATGATCCCGTGATCAATCCGTTCCCACAGTATGAAAGACCACATAATTACGTACTTATCTATTTTCCTCATCGCAACAGGTATGTGCTCAGCCAGATGAATTTCTGGTTCATCAGCAGCGCCATCCTTTTTATTGTGCTCATCGGCCTTGCCGTAAGCCTCTTCTATTTCTACCGCCAGAAATTCCTGGCGGAGATCCAGAAAGACTTTGTGAATAATTTCACCCATGAATTCAAAACACCGCTGGCAGTAATGAAGATATCTTCCGATGTGCTGCTGCAGGAAAAGATCCTGCAACAACCGGAGCGCCTGCACCAATATGCCATGATCATCCAGAACCAGACCATGCACCTGCAGAAGCAGGTGGAGCGGCTGTTACAGGTGGCTACTACAGAGCGCAGGGAACTACCGATCCAGAAAAGAACGGTGGAACTGAACGAAATGGTGCAGGAGGCCATCGCCAAGATCCAGCCACTTGCCCAGGAAAAAAAGGCCGTGCTGGAACTGGAACTGCCGGAACAGGAAACGGAAGTGCAGGCAGACCGCGCCCACCTGGAACTGGCGGTGGTGAACCTGCTGGAAAACGCCCTGAAATATGCGCCGGACCCAAGGATTATTGTCAGCGCAGGTAAGGAAAATGATCATATATTTATTTCGGTGAAGGACAATGGTATCGGCATCGACAAGAAATACCATAAGAGACTATTCGAGAAATTCTACCGCGTGCCTACCGGCGACGTTCACAATGTGAAAGGTTTCGGATTAGGGCTGAGCTTCGTGAAACGCATCATCGATGCACACCATGGCGAAATCACCATCAATAGTATCCCGGGCATCGGGACCGAATTCAAACTGCTCCTGCCCGCTCATTAAAAAACTGGTCTATGCAATCAAAAAAAATACAAGTACTGCTGGCTGAAGATGACCTCTCACTGGGTTATGTGATCAAGGACAATCTTACAGAAGCAGGATATGATGTGAAACTATATGCAGATGGGCAGTCTGCTATCGACAGCTTTGATAAGGCAGAAGTGGATATCTGTCTGCTGGATGTGATGATGCCTTTTAAAGATGGATTCACCGTGGCCAAGAAGATCCGACAGCAGAGCGATGTGGTACCCATCCTCTTCATCACCGCAAAATCCATGGAAGAAGACCGGATAAAGGGATTTCTTACCGGAGCAGACGATTATATTGTAAAACCTTTCAGTATGCAGGAACTGCTGCTACGCATGGATGTATTTATCCGCCGCACCCGCAAACTGCATGCAGACCAGGTACAGGAATACCAATTCGGAAACCTCCGTTTTTCTTATACAGATCTCAGACTTTATTCACCCGTGGAAGAGCATACCCTCACACAGAAAGAAGCCGACCTGCTCAAGTTCCTCTGTGAACATGCCAACCGCATTCTCAAAAGAGAAGAAGTTCTGCTGAATGTCTGGGGCAAGGACGATTATTTCCTCGGCCGGAGTATGGACGTATTCATGACCAAACTCCGCAAATACTTCAAAGCAGACCCCACTGTAGTGCTGGAAACCATCCATGGGGTGGGCTTCCGCTTCAATGCCAACCTTGGCTGATCAGCCTTTCCCGCATGTGCAAAATTCCGTAACTTGATGTTGCAGCCCTTCTGCTGCCCCTCAATTTATTGCCATGACCGTAACACAGATCCTCACTCAGCTCGAAGAACTGGGTACACCCCAGATCAAAAAGATCCTCCTGAAACATGGGGCCCGGGAACCTTTATTCGGAGTGAAAGTGGAAGACATCAAAAAATTGCAGAAACAGATCAAAGGAGATATACAGTCTATTGCCCTGGAGCTGTATGATACGGGCAATGCAGACGCCATGTATCTCGCAGGGCTGATGGCAAACGGAGCAAAGATGTCTGAGAAGGACCTGCAGCACTGGGTGAATAATGCCAACTCTCCTGCCCTCAGCGAATACACCGTTCCCTGGGTTACATCGGAACATCCGGATGCCTGGGCCATTGCCATGAAATGGATCGATTCGAAAAAGGAAAGGACAGCCGCTGCCGGATGGAACACGCTTGCAGGATTATTATCGCTGAAAGCGGATGAACAGCTGGATCTCGCTGTCATCAGGCAATTGATGGAAAGAGTGAAAGACAATATCCAGGCAGCACCTGACCGTGTACGTTATACCATGAATGGCTTCATTATTTCAGCAGGGTCCTATGTGGAAGCGCTGACGGCTGAAGCCCTGCTGCTGGCCAGGAAGATCGGGGTAATTACCATCAACATGAATGGCACTGCCTGCAAAGTGCCCTTTGCCCCGGATTATATCCTGAAGGTCAAAGACCGGGGCTCCATCGGTAAAAAGAAGAAAACGATAAAGTGCTAGGAATATCTAAACGGAGAATGAACTTCCGCAGCCGCAGGTCTTGCTGGCATTCGGATTCTCGAAAACAAACCCTCTCGCATTCAGTCCATTTTCCCAATCGATCTGCATCCCCGTCAGATACAGCCCGTGTGAAGGGTTCATGATAAAGGTAAATCCCTCGAAATCGTACAGGGCGTCGCCTTCCATCATCTGGTCGAACCCAAGCAGGTAGCTGAATCCGGAGCAACCGCCACCCTTCACACCTACCCGCAGCATCAGGTTACCATCAAATCCGGGATCGGCCATCAGGCGCCTGATTTCAGCAATTGCACCGGGGGTGAACAACACAGGAGAAGCATTTTTCGTTTCCATAAATACAAAAATACGACTACCCTTTATTTTATTACATTTGTTGCACCTAAAAAACGACCCTGAATGACTTTATCGAACACGGAATTGTTCCTTTCGCTGGTGATTGCATTTGGCCTGGGCGGCACCCTGGCCTTTATGTTCTGGAAACAAAGAAAGGAAATGAAAGCGCTGATAGAGAAGAAAAGAGCCGGAAAAGCGGAAGATGACAAGCAGGCGGCCAATGTACAGGCCATGCAACTGGCAGCTTATGAGCGACTGATCCTGCTTACAGACCGTATTGCCCTTCCCAACCTGATCAACCGGGTGAACCAGCCCGGCATCGATGCCCGCACCATGCAGCAGGTCCTTACCCTCAATATCAAACAGGAATTTGAACATAATGTTACCCAGCAGATCTATGTTTCCGCCGAATCATGGGATGCCGTGCGTAACCTGAAAGATCAGAATATCCTTATCATCAATCAGGTGGCCAGTTTCCTGCCGGCAGACGCCAGTGGGCAGGACCTCAACCGCGCCCTCCTGGAAATGCTCATGCAGAACCCCAAAGCCACCCTCCACAATGTGGTATCGGATGTGCTCAGCTTCGAGGCGAAGAAACTGATGAACTAAGGAGAAATAACAACGATTGCTATGTCAGAAGAAAAAAAAGTGCTTACAGACAGTGGGATTGAAATAAAGAGACTATACACCAATCCGGTGCCGATGAACGAACAGCCCGGAGAGTTTCCTTTCACCCGCGGCGTTCAACCGGACATGTACCGCGGCAAACTCTGGACCATGCGCCAGTATGCCGGTTTCAGCACCGCCGAAGAAAGTAATAAAAGATACCATTACCTGCTCTCACAGGGCGTGATGGGCCTCAGCGTGGCCTTTGACCTGCCCACACAGATCGGGTACGACAGTGACCATGCGCTCGCAGAAGGAGAAGTAGGAAAAGTGGGGGTGGCCATCGACAGCCTGGAAGACATGCAGATCCTTTTCAAAGGGATCAAACTGGAAGATGTTTCCACCTCCATGACCATCAACGCCACCGGCTTCATCCTGCTGGCATTTTATGTGGCACTGGCCAAACAGCAGGGTGCAGACCTGAAGAAGATCTCAGGCACCATTCAGAACGATATCCTCAAAGAATACGCTGCGCGCGGTACCTATATCTATCCACCCAAGCCGAGCATGCGCATCATCACCGATATTTTCGAGTGGTGCAGCCAGGAAGTTCCAAAATGGAACACTATCTCCATTTCGGGTTACCATATCCGTGAGGCCGGCAGCACAGCCGTACAGGAGATCGCATTCACCCTGTCTAACGGTCGTGCCTATGTGAAAGCGGCTTTGGAAAAAGGTTTGGACATCAATGTATTTGGAAAACGGTTATCCTTTTTCTTCAACGCACACAATAATCTTTTTGAAGAAGTGGCCAAATTCCGCGCTGCACGCCGGATGTGGGCTACCATGATGAAGGAACTGGGCGCAACCGATCCGCGTGCACAGATGCTTCGCTTCCATACGCAGACAGGCGGCAGCACGCTCACCGCGCAGCAGCCGCTCAACAATATTGCCCGTGTAACCGTACAGACCATGTCGGCTGTACTGGGCGGCACTCAATCCCTTCACACCAACGGGTACGATGAAGCATTGAGCCTGCCTACAGAAGAGGCAGCGCGCATTGCCCTCCGCACCCAACAGGTAGTGGCCTTCGAAAGCGGCCTGGCCGATACAGTGGACCCTCTCGCAGGTTCCTATTATGTGGAAGCCCTCACAAATGAGGTGGAAGAAGAGGCCTGGAAGCTCATCCACCGCATCGATGCAATGGGTGGCAGCGTGAGCGCCATCGAGCAGGGTTTCATCCAGGATGAGATTGCACGCAGCGCTTATAATTACCAGCGCGATATCGAGAAAGGTGAGAAGATCATCGTGGGCGTGAACAAGTTCCAGGTGAAAGAAACAGATTCCATCCCCGTATTCAAAATAGACGACTCCATCAGGCACCTGCAGTCCGAAAAACTGGCCAGCCTCCGCAAACGCAGGGACAATGCCCAGGTTGATCAGAAACTGCAACTGCTTTCCGATGCCGCTTCCAGTGGCGAGAATATCATGCCTGCCGTGCTGGAGGCCGTAGAGCATCTTTGCACGCTGGGCGAGATTGCAGATACGCTGAGGGAAGTGTTTGGAGAGTACAGGGGGTAATAACAATTTGGTTTATTCCTACACCAGGCTCAGATTTCCATATTTTTACTATTTTACTGTATGCCTTCCGAATTTACGTTCTCCAGGTACCGCGTAAAAGGTATGTATTTCAACGACCTTGGCATCTCTGTTCAGGATGGAGAGAAGTTCGATATTTATGAGAATGGCGTATTAACAGGAACATTGATTGACGATGATAGCATGGTAATTGGTCTGTTCAGAGCTGGTAAAACATTCATATCAAAGAAAAGGTCATTCTTCTCAAGTCCCTATAAATTCGAAATGATTGATGATGTCGGGCAATCCTTTGCCAGTGGAGAAACAGACAATGACTCTAATGAATATTTTATCAGGTTCGCAGACCAGCAAATCACTTTCAATTTAAGTGAACGACGTAACCCGTACTCCCACAGCAAGTACCGGATGACTGCTGAGTTTTATATCGGAGGAGATGTATTCTGCGAAATAGATTACAAGCCTTTCCCTGCTGAAGGCGGCTGGTTCAAAAAGAATTTTGGCAGCTCAGCATTCAAAGGTGTCATTCGCTGTTCTGAAGGGCTTGACCAGAACTACATCCTGGGCTTCCTATTATTGCTGAACCGGAAAATTGCTGTGGAAGGCCCCAAACTGGGGTAACAGAACCTTCTCTCTCTTTTTAGGTCTTTTCTTTTTTGTAAATTTCCATATGCCTTACCATACCACAACCGTTAGCACAGAACAGCAGTTACAACTGATCCTGCAACTTCAGCAGGAAAACCTGCGCACGAATATCTCCGCTGAAACCCAGCAGGAACAGGGCTTTGTTTCCCTGGAACACTCACTGCCTGTATTAAAACAAATGCACAATATCGCTCCCAGCGTGATTGCCCTCGACCGGGATCAACTGGCAGGTTATGCCCTCACCATGCCCCGGGAATGCCGCACCATCGTACCTGATCTGGAGCCCATGTTCAGCTCCTTCGATCAAACGCCCTGGAATGGCCGCCCCCTCAGTGAGTTCCGGTTTTATGTAATGGGACAGATCTGCGTGGCTGAAGCCTGGCGAGGACAGGGAGTTTTTGACGCCCTCTACCAGCAGCATAAAACAAGTTACAGCAAGGATTTCGACTGCATCGTCACTGAGATAGCCACCCGCAACCTTCGCTCCATGCGCGCCCACGAGCGTGTGGGTTTCAAAACCATCCATATCCACCAGGATGAATTGGACGAATGGGCCGTTGTGCTCTG
Organism: Pseudobacter sp.; assembly: GCF_051955275.1. Taxonomy (NCBI): domain Bacteria; kingdom Pseudomonadati; phylum Bacteroidota; class Chitinophagia; order Chitinophagales; family Chitinophagaceae; genus Pseudobacter; species Pseudobacter sp. The sequence continues at coordinate 20,917 of NZ_JBQCGW010000107.1, forward strand.
GGATTGGAGCTAAAGAAATTTTTGAGTACATTCAGCATACCAAAATCTGAATGCACATGCAGAAAATTGTACCGGTAGCTTCCCTCCTGCTCTTGCTGATCCCGTTCATCACTAACGTTGATGCACAACCGATAACAGCCGGCATACATTCCAAAGCAGAAGCTTTAAAGCCTCAACTCATTGAATGGAGAAGGCATATTCATCAGCACCCCGAGCTCAGCAACCGTGAAGTAAAGACTGCAGAATATATAGCTCAGATCCTTCGTTCATTTGGACTGGAAGTACAGACCGGCATTGCTAAAACCGGCGTGGTAGCTATTCTCAAAGGCGGCAGACCCGGTCCTGTAGTGGCTTTGAGAGCAGATATGGATGCATTGCCAGTGAAAGAAAGAGTTGATATACCATTCAAATCCACCGTTACAGCAGATTACCTGGGACAAACCGTTCCCGTAATGCATGCCTGTGGGCACGACAGCCATATCTCCATGTTGTTGGGTGCTGCACAGATCCTGTCCGGTATGAAGAAAGATATTCCAGGTACCGTGAAGTTCATTTTCCAACCCGCAGAAGAAGGCCCTCCCGGTGATGAAGAAGGCGGTGCGCCCCTGATGGTAAAAGAGGGCGTAATGGACAACCCGAAAGTAGACGCGGTTTTCGGTATGCATATCCAATCCGATATTGAAGTAGGCAAACTGCAATATAAGCCCGGCGCATTCATGGCATCCTCAGACTGGTTCACTATCCAGGTGAAAGGCAAACAATCACATGGCTCACAACCCTGGAAAGGCGTCGATCCTATTGTGGCAGCCACTGCCATCATCAATGGCCTGCAAACCATCGTCAGCCGCCAGTCCGAGCTCACAAAAGCTCCCGTAGTTATTACTGTAGGAAAATTCAACAGCGGCGTGCGCCCGAATATCATGCCCGAAGAAGCATTACTGGAAGGTACCATCAGAACTCTCGACAGTAAGATGCAGCAGGAAACACATGATCGCATCCGCAAGATGGCAACCGGCATTGCCGCTACTTATGGTGCTTCAGCCGATGTACATATCGATACCAAAACACTGGTAACCTATAACGATCCCGCTTTGGTGAAAAAGATGCTGCCTTCCCTGGAAACTGCCGCAGGCAAAGACAATGTAAGTGAAAGAGAATGGGTAACAGGAGCAGAAGATTTCTCTTTTTATGGAACGAAGGCTCCCGCTTTCTTCTTTTACATCGGAGGCATGCCCAAAGGCAGCGATAAATCAAAAGCACCGCCACACCATACTCCTGATTTTTATATCGATGACAGCCAGCTTGACCTCGGTGTAAAAACCTTCTGCCAGCTGGTGTTCGACTATGCCAGACTACAGGCTGCATCCAAATGAAATGGGAATCGTTTAACAATGCAAACTGTAATAAACTGACCGTGGGCCATACCAACGATAAAACCTAATCATATGCAGCAAACAAAACAGGAATGGCAAACCAGGCTGAAATCTGGAGAAAACAAAAAAAGCCGCTCCCTCCGGAAGCGGCCATTGTATTTTTATAAGCGCTTACTTATCCTTTTTTCTGTTCTTTCGCCCATCCATCCTTCAGCGTCACTGTTCTGTTGAACACCATCCTGTCCTCACTGGTATCTTTATCCAGACAGAAATACCCTTTACGCAGGAACTGGTAACGGTCATCGAATTTCGCTTTCATCAACGCCGGCTCCGCATAAGCGGCACCGATAGTAACCAGTGAATCAGGATTGATGCTCTCGGTATACGGCTTATCATCGCTCAGCATGTCTTCCACCTTGAACAGGCGGTCGTACAGGCGCAGCTCGCAGCTGATAGCTGTGGGAACGCTTACCCAGTGCAGGGTTCCCTTCACGTTGATACCGGATGTGTCGGAACCACTCTTGCTCTCGGGGATATAAGAACACCTGAGCTCAGTGATATTGCCTTCAGCATCCTTGATCACTTCATCACATTTGATGATGTAAGCGCTTTTCAGGCGCACCATCTGACCAGGAGCCAACCGGAAGAACTTTTTCGGAGCCACTTCCATGAAATCTTCCTTTTCGATATACAGTTCACGGCTGAAAGGGATCTCACGGCTGCCTGCCGTTGGATCTTCAGGATTGTCTTCGCTCATCACCACTTCAGACTGACCTTCCGGATAATTGGTGATCACCACTTTCAGCGGATCGAACACCACCATCCGGCGCAGTGCGATCTTGTTCAGGTGCTCACGGATACAGAATTCCAGCAGGCTCATCTCAATGAGGCTGTCGCGCTTCACCACTCCGATCTTATCGCAGAGCTCACGGATGGATTCCGGCGTGTAGCCTCTGCGGCGCAGACCGGCAATGGTGATCATGCGGGGATCGTCCCAGCCAGTCACATATTTTTCAGCTACCAGTTGTTTGAGCTTGCGCTTGCTCATCACATTGTAAGTGAGGTTGAGGCGGGCGAACTCGTACTGATGACTCGGGAAAATATTCAGTTTCTCGATGAACCATTCATACAAAGGACGGTGCGGAATGAATTCCAGGGTACAGATAGAATGTGTGATATGCTCAATGGAATCGCTTTGTCCGTGTGCAAAATCATACATCGGGTAGATGCACCATTTATCACCAGTACGGTGATGGTGTGCATGTTTGATGCGATACATGATCGGATCACGGAAATGCATATTCGAAGAAGCCATATCGATCTTCGCACGCAATACTTTCTCTCCGTCTTTGTATTTACCTGCTTTCATTTCTTCAAACAACTGCAGGTTCTCCTGGATGCTTCTTTCGGAGAATTTATTGCGGACGCCGGGTTCAGTAGGCGTTCCTTTCTGTGCAGCGATCTCTTCAGCCGTGGAATCGTCTACATAAGCCAGGCCAGCCTTGATAAGCTGCACAGCGAACTCGTAAAATTTATCGAAATAATCGGATGCGTACAGTTCGTTGGCCCACTGGAATCCCAGCCACTGTACATCAGCTTTGATGCTGTCTACATATTCAGTGTCCTCTGTAACAGGGTTGGTATCGTCGAAACGGAGGTTGGTCTTGCCACCATATTTGAGGCCAAGACCGAAATTCAGGCAGATGCTCTTCGCATGCCCGATGTGCAAATAGCCGTTAGGTTCCGGCGGAAAACGGGTGGTGATGGAAGTGTATTTACCTGATTTCAGGTCCTCTTCTATGATCTCCTCCAGGAAATTGCGGCTCTTTTCTGCTTCTTTTAGTGTCTCTGTCATTGTCCCTTATTGCTTTAAGTGCTATGCTGCGAATTTACACTTTCCCGCCGGGCTGACCAAAGCCGGAACTGACTGATCCTCAAAAGCAAAAAGAGCTGTAGAAACAGCTCCTTACCATTAATCAATAACCTATGAAAAACACTATTTAATTACAGGAGTAAAAGTAATATCCGGCTGTCAGGAGCCATAACTTATTCGACGTTTGACCCCAAAATGCGGTTGAATGGATTTTTTTGTACGATGATTATCAGTTGCGTGCGCCAAAAAGCAGGCTTCCGATACGTACCATATTGGACCCTTCTTCGATAGCCAGCGGATAATCCCCGCTCATTCCGAACGATAGTGTTTTCAGTTGAATATTTTCTGTGATATGAGGAGCCCAGCGATCAGCCAGTACCTTTAAAGTTCTGAATTCAGCCCGCACCACTTCGGGATCGCTGGAAAAAGAAGCCATGCCCATCAGGCCTTCGATCCTGATATTTTTGAACGAAGCTGTTTCCGGAGCAGTCAGTACTGCCTCCAGTTCCGCAGCATCCAGTCCGAACTTGCTCTCTTCCTTTGCGATATATACCTGCAACAGCACAGGGATCACCCGGCCCAGTTTAGCAGCCTGCTTATCAATCTCTTTCAGCAATTTCTGACTGTCTACCCCATGGATCAGATGTACAAAAGGCGCAATGTATTTTACCTTGTTGGATTGCAGGTGCCCGATAAAATGCCAGCGGATATCCGCAGGCAGCAGGGGTTGCTTCTCCACTACTTCCTGCACATAGTTCTCTCCGAAATCCCTTTGGCCCAGGTCATAGAGTTTTTTGATATCGGGTACGGGTTTGATCTTGGATACGGCCACCAGGGTAATATTCTTCCGGCTCAGCTCTTCCGTTAATTGTTGATATGCAGCAGTGTTCACCATTTTTCGGGAATTGAAGGAGCAAAGCTAGGGGAAATAAAAAAGGCCAGCCATTGCGGCCGGCCAATTTATCTTTTCAAACACACAGATTTATTTCAGGATAGAACGACCGATCACAATGCGCTGTACTTCAGAAGTACCTTCATAGATCTGGGTGATCTTGGCATCGCGCATGAGGCGCTCCACATGATATTCTTTTACATAACCGTAGCCACCATGGATCTGAACGGCTTCAACGGTGGTCCACATAGCTGTTTCACTGGCAAATACTTTGGCCATTGAAGAGCTGAGTGCATAACCCTGGTGCTGGTCCTTATCCCAGGCAGCGCGCAGGCAAAGCAGTCTGGCTGCCTCAATACGGGTTGCCATATCGGCGAGCTTGAACTGGATAGCCTGGTGATGCATGATCTCCTTGCCGAAAGCCTTTCTTTCTTTGGCATATTTCAGGCTCAGCTCATAGGCGCCGCTGGCAATACCAAGAGCCTGGGAGGCAATACCAATGCGGCCTCCGGACAATGTCTTCATGGCAAAAGTGAATCCGAACCCATCTTCACCGATGCGGTTCTCTTTGGGAACTTTCACATCATTGAACATGATGGTATGGGTGTCGCTTCCGCGGATACCGAGTTTATTTTCTTTGGCTGCTACCACAACGCCGGGCCAGTTCTTTTCAACAATGAAGCAGTTGATACCCTTACTGCCTTTGGCAACATCTGTCTGCGCCATTACCAGGTAAACGGATGCAGAAGAACCGTTGGTGATCCAGTTCTTTGTTCCATTGAGAAGATAGTGATCCCCCATGTCTTCCGCAGTAGTGCGTTGTGAAGTGGCGTCGCTGCCAGCTTCCGGCTCACTCAGCAGAAAGGCCCCGATATAGAGTTTTCCATCTTTACGGCCCTGTGCCAGTGGGGTGAGGTATTTTTGTTTCTGCTCTTCATTACCATAAGCTTCCAGGCCCCAGGATACCAGGCTGTTGTTTACGCTCATACATACGCTGACGCTGGCGTCGATCTTACTGATCTCTTCCATGGCCAGTACATAGCTAACGGTATCCAGACCGGAACCACCGTATTTGGGATCAACCATCATTCCCATAAAACCTAATTCGGCCAGTTTGTAAACCTGATCGTAAGGGAATTTCTGGTGCTCATCCCGCTCGATAACGCCGGGTAAACATTCCTGCTGCGCAAAATCACGCGCAGCCTGACGGATCATCTGTTGCTCTTCTGATAATTGAAACTGCATAGTGTCTCTTTGTCTTTGTTTTTAATGACGGAGCACAAATATAGTAGAGATGGGTTAATCTACTAACAATTGTTCGTTTTTTTCAGGAAAGTCTTGTTATCTTTAGGTAGTATACGCTACTGTCATGTCTTCCAAAACCAGAAAACCCCAGGTGATTCTCCCATTCGCCCAGCTCCTGCTGCCGGTGAACTACTACATTCCAGTTTAGCGTTTCTCCCACTCAATTTACTGATTTCCCGAATTAGCCAGTCAACCTGATTGTTTAATAAACGCTCGCATTTATGAAAAATATTAAGCTGATTGAAGTGCCATCTGAAATAGGAGCCGGAACAAGAGGCGCCAGTCTGGGTATCGATGCCATCAAGATTGCCGCCCTGGATTTCATGAGTAATTTTTTCATCCACTTTCCATCTGAGAAAGTCCCCCACGAGAACAAGCTGCTGCACGAACCCATCGAAAGCCCTTACGCCAAACGCATCAAAGGCATTGCCACCATGTACGATCGCGTAAGCAAGGCCGTTAATGATACCATCCGGAATAATTTCTTTCCGCTGGTTCTCAGTGGGGATCACAGTATGGCCGGGGCCACCATTGCAGGGATCCGGATGGCAAAGCCCAAATCAAGACTGGGCGTGATCTGGATCGATGCACATGCCGATCTGCATACCCCGTACACAACTCCTTCCGGGAATATGCATGGCATGCCAATGGCGCTGAGCATCAATGAAGACAATGATGATATGGCCATGCATGAACTGGATGAAGAAACCAAAAAGCAGTGGAATGCGCTGAAAACAATTGGCAAGATCGCTCCCAAAGTATTGCCCGAAGATGTAGTGTTCATCTCGTTGCGCGATTATGAAAAAGAAGAAAAATACCTGATCGATAAATACGGCATGAAGGTGATCTCCACCAGTGAAGTGCGCCGGAAAGGTCCTGAGAACGTAGTCCGCAGCGTGATCCGCTACCTGGCCGACTGTACGGATATTTATATCAGTTTTGATGTGGACAGCCTTGATTCCAGCCTTTCCAAAGGCACCGGTACGCCTGTAGGCAACGGCCTTCGCGAGCGCGAAGCCGAAGACCTGATCAGCAAGTTCATGCAGAACCGGAAGATCTGCTGCTTCGAAGTTACGGAAGTGAACCCCACGCTCGACCGGGAAAACCTGATGAGCGAGATCGCTTTCAACATTCTGCAGCGAAGCGTGAACGTGCTGATGATGAACTAGCTATTTCAGGTGATTGAGCGCTGTTATCAGCAGCTTCACATCCGTTTCATTATTGAGTCTGATCTTCGGCTTTCCCATGATGCGCGCCACGGAATCGGCCTGCGGTCCTATTGCTATAGATAGATCAGAATAGGTGTTGAGCCTGGTGAGTCTCTTTTGTTGAGTATCGAAGAGATAGAGCTGACTCCTGTCTTCAAACTTATTGTATTCATCTTTTCTCACATAATCCCCTTTTACGCGCACCAGGCTTTTGTAACGATAGTTGAGCAACTGGAATTTTCCATCTGTCATCACTTCATAAAAACTCTTTTCAGTGTTCTTTCCTGTAGGCGGAAAGCCGCTCCGGTAAAGGGCTGTAGCCGAGTCAGCGCCTTTCAGATAGCGGAACACGAATTCCTGCACGGGCTCAACGAACTCACACATTTCTTTTTCTCCTCTCCTGAAATAAAGGATATTATCATAGAGGTTGTACAGAAGATGAACATCGTAAAAGTGACGCCCGTCGGCCATGGTAACAGCACCTGCGGTCCAGTCGTTCTGCAGAAGTGGTGATCCCACAATGGACGGATGCATGCGTTCGTGAATGGGGCGGTCTTCAAGAACAAAGGAAACGGTTCCGTTTGGAAGTTGAGGGAGTTGATTGTTGATCTGGCTGTAGGTAGCAGCCAGGGAGGTTAAGCTGCATAGCAGCAGGTAGATTTTTCTCATAAGTGAAAGGTTGTGACTTATGAGAAAGTTACTCAATTTATTGCAGGAAAGGAAGACGGATATTACGCTACGCCCGTTTCCCCCATTGCAGCCAGTCCTTCTTCAAAACTTCCGGGCTTAAAATCCAGCTCTTTCTCAGCCTTGCTGATATCGAAGCCGGTTTTTGGAGGACGTTTTGCCGGCTGCGTAAAGGTATCCGCCGTCACTTCCGTGATCAGGCTTTTATCCAGGCTGAAATGATCAGCAGTCCTGAGCGCCATCTGGAGAGGCGTCAATTGCTCTTTTCCGGAGAGATGGAAAATGCCCGTGGATGTACGTTTGATCATTTCCACAATACCCTGCGCCAGGTCGCCCACATAGGTGGGTGTGCGAAGCTGGTCAGACACTACTTTGATGGGCTTGCCTTCCTGCAGGTTCTCGCGGACCCAGTTCACGATATTGGAGCGGGTACCCTGGAGAGGATTACCATACACCAGGCAGGTGCGCACAATGGCCCAGGGAATTTCACTGGTATGCATGATGGCCTCTGCCTGCATTTTAGTAAAACCGTAAAAATTGATGGGACGAAGATCATCGTCTTCGCGGTACATGCCGTTGAGGCCGTCGAAGACGAAATCAGTAGAAAGATAAATGATGTATTTACTATGTGCTTCGGCATCCACCAGTAACTGCGTGGTGCCGTATACGTTGACCTTTTCGCAGAGCTCGGGATTCTTTTCACATTCGTCCACCTGCGTCATGGCGGCGGAATGTACCACCACATCAGGCTTCTCCTGTTCCATCACCTGCTCGATAGTGAGCTCGTCGGTGATATCCATGGAACGGTATCTGAAATGTTCCGATTCGTCAAAAGGCAGGCGATTAGGGCCTTTACTGGTGGCCACCACTGAAAACTGCTGTTGCAGCAACTTCTGAACGAGGTGCTGCCCAAGTAAACCATTGGCTCCGGTGATCAGGACTTTCATAAGATCAATTGCTACCTAATAATTGGCTGAGTTTAGCTTTCAGTTGGTCCCCGCGCAGGTTCTTTCCCACTATTTTTCCATTCGGATCCAGCAGCAGGTTGGCAGGGATGCCTTCAATGCCATAAAGTCGGGCAACGGCATTGTTCCAGAACTGCAGATCGCTCACATGCGTCCAGTTGAGTTTATCTTCTTTTATTGCTGCGATCCAGGAATCTTTATCGCGGTCGAGTGATACACCCAGCACCGTAAAGTTCTTTGATTTGAATTCGTTGAAATTGGCCACCACATTGGGATTTTCCATACGGCAGGGCTTGCACCAGCTTGCCCAGAAATCCAGCAGTACATATTTACCGCGGAAGGATGCAAGCGCAATTTCTTTACCGGAAGTATCGGCCTGGGAGAACTCGATGGCCTGTGATCCGATCTGTCCGATCTTGCTCTTATCCAGGCGGTCCTTGATGATCTTGCCATAGAAACCCTGCTGCACGGCGGGCTTCAGCAATGAGAATCTTTTTTCCGTATTTACCATTTCCGGATCGAGCTGTGCCGTAACCACCAGCAGAAAGGGAGCTACGGGTGAGCCGCTGCGGGCTTCCACGTAAGAATCGATCTTGCCGGATAACAGGGCAATCAGGGCCTCATGTTTCAGCAGGAGGCTGTCGCCAGGCTGCACATTCGGATTGCTGTTGATCTGTTTGGTGAGATTGGTAAGCTGCTCGAAGAGCGGATTGAATTGTTTTGCGTAGACATTGTAATCATCGTGAATGGCGGAACCCTTCACCTGCAGATTGGTAAGCTGGGCCACATCACCACTTACCGTCACATTTTCATTGCCGATAAAAATGAATGATTTCTTCTGTGGGCCATGAAAGTTGAGGAAAAATATATTCGGTTCAGCAACACTGCCTTTCAGTACAAACTGATTTTTGGCAACCACTGCCCTTGCCAGCGTGTCCTGCGTATTGTTCGCATCGCTGAGGGTAACCACGGATCCATCTGCCAGGCCGGTAAGCGTTCCTGTTACTACAAAACCCTTCTGCTGGGCAAACAGGCCGGCAGGAAGGAGGAGGAACAGCGCTAAAAATCTTTTCATATCTATTTGGAGTGCCGCGCTTTTAGAATGTCCACGACATCCTGCAATTTATGCCCTTTTGCGTTAAGTAAAATCAAATAATGGAACATGAGATCGGCGGCCTCATTGAGGAAAAGATCGGTGTTATCGTCCTTGGATTCTATCACCAGTTCCACGGCTTCCTCTCCCACTTTCTGGGCTATTTTGTTGATCCCGCGGCCAAAGAGGTCTCGCACATAGGATTTCCCGTCTGTGCTCTGTTTGCGGAGATTGATGATATCCTGGAGGTAGTACAGGAAGTCTTCGGAATGATTGCGTTCACTCCAGCAGGTGTCGGCTCCTGTATGGCAGGTTGGTCCCAGGGGCAACGCCTTGATGAGCAGGGTGTCATTGTCGCAGTCACTGAGCACTTCCTTCACCATCAGGTGATTGCCGCTCTCCTCGCCTTTCGTCCAGAGACGCTGCTTGCTGCGGCTGTAAAAAGTGACCTTACCCTCAGCCAGGGTTTTGTTCACAGCCTCTTCATTCATGAAGCCGAGCATGAGCACTTTGTGTGTGTTGAAATCCTGAACAATGGCGGGTACCAGGCCATCTGCGTATTTGGAGTAATCGACTTTCATTGTTGATTTATTTAGGATACGTTATCCTCTTTATTTTCTTTTTCTTTTTTACGGCGAAGCATTTCCAGTAATTCGTCCTGTTTGTCTTCATACCTTTCACGGTTATGACGGCTGCGGTCGGCTTGCTTATTACGGAGGTAAATAGCAAGGGTGAGGGTAGCTGCGAGCAAGAGAAGGACCATCAAGACCATGAATTACTCTTTTGTTTTTTATCCTGATCCTATATTGGACGAATATGAATCTTTTTCTCCTGCAAATATCCTTTTAATTCCGGAATGCCGATCTCCTTGAAATGGAAAATGCTGGCAGCCAGGGCCGCATCTGCTTTGGCATTATTGAACACATCCACAAAATGCTCCATGGTGCCGCCGCCACCACTGGCAATCACCGGTACAGGCAGCGTAGTGGCCAGTTCCCTGGTGATGTCAATGGCAAAGCCTGCCTTGGTCCCATCATGGTTCATGCTGGTCAGCAGAATTTCTCCGGCACCCAGGTCAACTGCCTGTTTCGCCCAGTCGGTACACTTTGTGTCTGTTTTTACACGGCCGCCATTGAGGTACACGTACCATTCGCCGTCTTCTTCCTTCTTGGTATCGATGGCAAGCACCACACACTGACTTCCGAATTCCTTTGCCAGTTCATTCACCAGGCCCGGATTTTTGAAAGCAGCTGTATTCACAGAGATCTTATCAGCGCCATTCTGCAGCAAAGCGTACACATCTTCCACACTGCTGATGCCACCACCCACAGTGAAAGGAATATTGATATTGTGCGAGATCCGGTTCACCAGCTCGCGTAATGTTTTTCTTTTTTCAACAGTGGCCGTGATATCCAGGAATACCAGCTCATCTGCGCCTTCCCTGGCGTAGAGGGCGCCCAGCTCCACCGGGTCACCCGCATCGCGGAGATCCACGAAATTGGTGCCTTTCACGGTGCGGCCGTCTTTGATATCCAGACAGGGAACAATTCTTTTACAAAGCATGATTGACAATTATAAGAACCGGCAATGCCGGAAATGTTTTCCAGATTTTATCTTCCTTCATTGAACCTCACCAGTTCATCCAGCGAGATCCTTCCTTCATAAAAAGCCTTTCCTACTATCACACCGGCACAACCGATATTTCGCAGTGCATCCAGATCAGCCACAGCGCTTACACCACCACTGGCTATGAAATGCAATCCGGAAAATTTAGCAAGGATGCTTTTGTATAATTCAGTGGAAGGGCCCTGCAGCAATCCATCTTTACTCACATCCGTGCAGAAGATCTGCTGCACACCATGCTCCAGGTATTTTTCAATGAAATCGTAGATCCAGATATCGGTAGTTTCCAGCCATCCCGCCACAGCGATCTTCTCTTTTTTCACATCAGCACCCAGCAGGAATCTGGCTGCGCCATATTCTTTGAGCCATTGTACAAATGTGGTTTCATCTTTCACTGCCAGACTGCCAATGGTTGCCAGGGCTGCACCGGAATTGAAAACGATATCAACATCTTCCTTCTTCTTGATACCTCCTCCAAAGTCCACTACCAGACTGGTTTTGCCGGCAATGGTCTCCAGCACTTTCCAGTTCTTCACGGTGCCCGCTTTGGCGCCATCGAGGTCAACCAGGTGCAGGCGCTGCAGGCCGGCATCTTCAAATTGCTTCGCTACTTCCAGCGGATGTTCGTTATAGATCTTCTTCTGTTCGTAATCGCCCTGGGTAAGTCTTACACATTTACCCTCTATGATGTCGATGGCCGGGATGATCTGCATGTATTCAATTAAATATTCAGGAAATTTTTAAGGATGGTCTCTCCGGTGGCGGCACTCTTTTCAGGATGGAACTGCACACCATAGAAATTCTTTGTGTGCAGGGCGGAACTGTAGGCCTGCCCGTACTCCGTGGTGGCAATGGTATGCTCACCCAGTGAAGCGTAATAGCCATGCACAAAATAACAATAGCTGTTCTCCGGAACAGCCTTGAAGAGATCAGTTTTGAGCGAATAGATATTGTTCCAGCCGATCTGCGGGATCTTGATCGGGCCATCGGCAGTTGTGGCGGCAGGAAAGAGTTTTACCTTCTCTTCAAAGATACCGAGACAGTTGGTATCATTCTCTTCGCTGTAAGCGCACATGAGTTGCATACCCAGGCAGATGCCGAGTACAGGCTGCTGCAATTCCTTCAATACAGTATCCAATCCATGGGCCTGCAGGTAACGCATGGCGCTGCTGGCCTCACCCACGCCAGGGAAGATCACTTTGTCTGCTTTACGCAATAACTCATGATCATCCGTAACTGTTGCTGTTGCTCCGATCCTTTCCAGCGCGTAGAGTACCGACTGGATATTTCCTGCATTGTATTTTACGATGGCTAATTCCACAATTGCTTTTTTTACTGAAAACGCGAAAGATAAATCATTTCACAGACCTGATGAACTGTTCTGTGCTGGCTGCTACATCGGCAGCGCCTTCCAGCGCCTTGATAAAGGCGGTTCCGATGATGGCGCCATTGGCATATTGCGATGCCGCCTGGAAGCTGGCCTTATCCTTTATGCCGAAGCCCACCAGCACAGGGTTCTTCAAGCCCATGCCCTGCAAGCGTTGCAGGTAGGCGCTCACGCCATCCATGTTCTGGTCCTTGCCTGTGGTAGAACTGGAGGAAACAGCGTAGAGGAAACCGGTTGACAAGGCATCCAGTCTTTTGATCCGCTCCGGGGTTGTTTCCGGAGTTACCAGGAATACAAAATCCAGTTTGTGTTTTTTGATGATGGGGCCGTATTCGTTCTCAAACTCAAATTCAGGAAGGTCCGGAAGGATCAACCCGTCCACTCCCACAGCGGCTGCATCGGCACAGAATTTCTCGAAGCCATATTGCAGGATAGGGTTCATGTATCCCATCAGTATCACGGGAACGGAAATGGTATTCCTGAATCCATTCAGCTGTTCAAACAGTTTTTTGATGGTCATGCCATTCTGCAGGGCAATGCTGCTGCTGGCCTGGATCACAGGGCCATCGGCCAGCGGATCACTGTAAGGCATGCCCAGTTCGATGAGATCAGCACCGCTTTTTTCCAGCGACTGCATGATGGTGAGCGTACTGTTCAGCTGCGGGTAACCGGCCGTTACGTATACGTTGAGTACCTCTTTATTTTTCTCTTTAAATAATTCCTGAATTCTGCTCATGTAAAATATTTTTCAGTGTGTCGCCAGAGGCGACGGAATAGAAGTCACTCGCCGGGAGGCGAGCGACCGGCAGCACGCTGATTTATACGCCCATCGCCTGCATGTAAGTGGCCATATCCTTGTCGCCCCTGCCGCTCAGGCAGAGCACCACCACATCCTCCTTTTTGAAAGGCACCTGGTTCAGGCCTGCGAGTGCATGGGAACTTTCCAGTGCCGGAATGATGCCTTCCTGCTGTGTAAGATTGAAGGCTGCCCTTACCGCTTCTTCATCTGTAGCACTGAGGAAGGTACCACGGCCGCTTGCAAAGAGGTTCGCATGCATGGGACCGATACCGGGATAATCCAGTCCGGCTGAAATGCTGTGTGGTTCTACAACCTGACCGTCTTCCGTCTGCATCACCAGGCTCTTGCTGCCATGCAGGACGCCGGGTTTTCCCAGCCTGGTGGTAGCCGCACTGAGACCGCTTTCCACACCATGACCTGCCGCTTCCACTGCCACCAGTTGCACCGCCTGCTCTTCCGTGAAATGATAGAAAGCGCCAGCTGCATTGCTGCCTCCGCCTACACAGGCGAACACATGCGTGGGCAGTTCACTGCCGGTCTTGTCTTTAAGTTGTTTACGAATCTCCTGGCTGATCACGCTCTGGAAACTGGCTACCATATCCGGGTAAGGATGCGGGCCAACTACGGAGCCTATGATATAATGTGTGTCGTTGGGATTATTGATCCAGTCGCGGATAGCTTCATTGGTAGCGTCTTTCAGCGTTTTGCTGCCGCTGGTGGCGGGGATCACAGTGGCTCCCAGCATCTTCATGCGGGCCACATTGGGCGCCTGCCGCTGGATATCTTTCTCTCCCATGTACACGATGCACTCGATGCCTTTGAGGGCGCATACCGTGGCCGTGGCAACACCATGCTGACCAGCGCCGGTTTCTGCAATGATGCGCTTTTTGCCCAGCCTCAATGCCAGGAGGATCTGCCCGAGCGCATTATTGAGCTTGTGCGAACCGGTATGGCAAAGATCTTCCCGCTTGAGATAGATATTGGTATTGAACTGCGCGCTCAGCCTCGCTGCGTGATACAGCGGCGTGGGTCTTCCCACATAATCGCGCAGCAATGTGTCGTATTCATCGCGGAAATCCTTGCCTGTGATGATGGCTTTATACTGGTTGCGCAGCTCTTCTACATTGCGATGGAGCATTTCGGGGATGTAAGCGCCGCCGAACTGTCCATAGTAACCCTGTGCATCCGGCTTCTGGTAGATTGTTGTTGCCATGATTGACCAATATTTTGTCAGATGGTTTTGTTATTTCATTTTGTCTACAAAATCGCGCACCAGGTTGAGGTCTTTGTAACCCGGACTGGTTTCGAATTTACTGTTGATGTCCACGGCAAAGAGTCCTTTGGCTGCGGGTTCTTTCTGGAACTCATGCAGTCTGTCTTCATCGCCGGGCTCTATTCCTCCACTGAGGAAGAATGGTTTTCCTACTTCGGTTCCCTGGAGCACGCTCCAGTCGAACTTCTTTCCGGTGCCTCCGTACCCTGCCCCCATGGTATCGAACATGAACATATCGCAGCAGTCCATATAAGGACGAATCATCCATTCCACGCTATCGTTGTCGCTTAACCGGAAGGCTTTTACAACCGACACGTAATCTGCGATCTTCTCGCAGTATTTGGGATTTTCATCCCCATGCAGCTGCACCAGGTGAAGCCTGCATTCGTCTACCATGTGGAGCACTTCTTCAATGGAGGCATTTACAAATACGCCCACTTTGTTGATATTGTTCTCCTTCCTGATCTGGGTGGTGGTCATGTGTTTGAACACATACCTCGGGCTTTTCGGATAGAAAATGAATCCTGCAAAAGATACTCCCATGTCTGCCAGAGCTGTCACCTGATCTGGCTGTGTCATGCCGCATACTTTTACTCGCATATATTTCAGATTTTAAGTGTTAAGTGTATCCGGCAAGCGATCTGTTTTCATCGGGCCTTGGCAGCGTTGAGCTCCTGCACAAAGTCTTCGAAGGCTTTGGCGGGGTTCTCCGCTTTCATGAAATTCTCTCCGATGAGAAAACCTCTGAACCCGTTATCACGGAAGAGCAGGATATTGTTGACGGCATTGATACCGCTTTCGGCAATTCTGATCCTGTTATCCGGGATTTTGCGGGCCATGGCCAGGCTCCTTTCAATATCCACTTTAAAGGTGCGGAGGTCTCTGTTATTGATCCCTACCAGCACGGTTTCATCGCAGATATGCTCCAGTTCTTCCTCGTCGTGCAGTTCCAGCAGCACTTCAAGTCCGAGCTGAGTGGCAAAGGTAGCCAACCGTTTCACTTCTGCGGGCGTTAAACAGGCGGCAATGAGTAAAATAACATCGGCGCCCATGGCACGGGCCTCCATGATCTGGTATTCATCCACGATGAAATCCTTACGCAGTATGGGAACCTGGTTCACGCGGGCCGCTTTCAGGTCGGCCGTACTGCCCCCAAAAAAATTTTCATCGGTGAGCACGCTCAGGCCGGAAGCATGCTTTGCATAGGCCGAAGTCACTTCCACCACATCCGCCGTTCCATTGATCAGTCCTTTTGAGGGCGATCTCCTTTTGAATTCCGCGATGATACCTGTACGGTTTTCATCCAGCAGGAATTCTTTCAGGCTCAGCACCTTTCTGCTGAACATCACCTCTTTCTCCAGCGCTGAAGCAGGTATTGCTGCTTTTCGTGCCGCCACATCCGTTCTTTTGTGCGCAATGATCGTATCGAGAATATTCATGTATTGCTTTTTATTGCAGTGCAATCAGTTTTTTAAAGGCAGCATTGGCCTTGCCGCTTTCCAGGCTTTCCACGGCAGCGGCATAAGCCTGCTCGTAGGTCTTGTGATTTCCTGTGCAATGCAGCGCCATGGCGGCATTGGCGAGCACTACGGCATTCTGCGCCCAGCTGCCTTCTCCTTTCAAGATCTTAGTGAAGAGCTTAGCCGCTTCATCCACGGAGCTTCCTCCATAGATATCTGCTGGCGTTACGGCGCGTTTTCCGAGTTGTTCCGGGGTCATAATGCGCTCACCCTGGTTGGTGATCACTTTGGTATCGTTGGTGAGGGAGATCTCATCATACCCATCCAGACTGTGAATGATGGTGAAAGCGCTGGTTCCCTGTTGAAGCAGGTAATTGTACACGCGCGCCATCTCCAGGTTGTATACCCCTACCAGCTGGAATTTCGGAGAAGCAGGGTTCACCATGGGTCCGAGCATATTGAAGAAAGTGCGCATGCCCAGGTTCTTGCGGATCGGACCAACGGTCTTCAGTGCAGGGTGGAACATGGGCGCATGCAGGAAGCAGATATTGGTGTCTTCCACTTCCTTTTTCAATCTGTCCTTATCGTTCTTGAATTTGTACCCCAATTGCTCCATCACGTTGCTGGCGCCGCTGATGCTGCTGGCCCCGTAGTTACCATGCTTGGCTACTTTCTGACCGGTACCAGCTACAATGAAGCAACTTAGAGTGGAGATATTGAAAGTGTTCTTTCCATCACCGCCGGTTCCTACGATATCGATGGTTTCATATCCATTGAGATCGATGGGTACACAGAGCTCCAGCAGGGCATCGCGGAAACCCTGGAGCTCCTCGATGGTAATGCTGCGCATGAGGTAAACGGTCATGAAGGCGGTCACTTCATGTTCATTGTAAAGGCCTTTTCCGATCCCTACCAGTGCTTCTTTGGCAGAAGCCCTGTTGAGGGATTTATGTGCGAATAATTGTTCTAAGATCTTTTTCATAATTAACATTTTACTGATTCAAAAAATTGGTTGAATGTTCATTACTGTTTCAACCAGTTCCTCAGTATAGTTTCTCCGAGTGGTGTGAGCACGCTCTCGGGGTGGAACTGCACGCCCCGTACATCGTACTTGTTGTGCTGCAGTCCCATGATATAATTGCTGGCATCACGCGCCGTGATGGTAATATCTTCAGGGAAGCCTTCTTCGCTGATCACCCAGCTATGGTAGCGGCCCACTTCAAAAGTATCCGGCAGTCCTTCATAAAGATCCTTTTCGGTTCTTTTCAGAATATTCACCGGCGTGGCCACTCCATGATACACGGTGCTTAAATTCACCAGTTTTCCGCCAAATGCCTCACCGATTGCCTGGTGACCAAGACATACGCCCAGTATGGATTTGCTGGCAGCATATTCTTTGATCAGGGGCAGGAGCAGTCCGGCTTCTTCGGGGATACCAGGGCCGGGGCTCAGGATGATCTTATCATAATCTTTCACCTTTTCCAGCGGCAGCTGATCGTTGCGCACCACATCTACGCGCTGATGCAGGATCTTCTCTACCAGGTGCACCAGGTTGTAGGTGAAAGAATCGTAATTATCGAACACTAATATTTTCACAAGGAATGTTTTACTGGTTATTTTATTGGGCGATCTCTTCTGCAAACAGGATGGCTTTTTTAAGCGCACCCAGTTTGTTGTTCACTTCCTGCAATTCGCTTTCAGGTTTGCTGGCGGCTACCACGCCGGCGCCGGCCTGGTAAATGAGGGTATTGTTCTTGCTGAAGAAAGTACGGATCATGATGGCGTGGATGCAGGTGCCATCAAAGCCCATGAAACCGATGGCTCCGCCGTAATAGCTGCGGGCTGTGGGCTCCAGGCCGTCGATCAGTTCGATGGCTTTGAACTTGGGTGCTCCGCTAAGGGTGCCTGCGGGGAAGGTCTTGGCCATGAGCTCGAAAGGATTGGCATGTTCGCGGGTCATGCCACTCACTTCGCTTACGAGGTGGATAACATGACTGTAATACTGTACCTGACGGTAATGAACAACCGAAACATCATCACAAACCCTGCTGAGGTCATTTCTGGCGAGATCAACCAGCATCACGTGCTCTGCATTCTCTTTGGCGTCTTTGAGCAATTCGGTGGCAGCGCGTTGATCAGTTTCATCATCACCGGTACGTTTGAAAGTACCTGCGATGGGATGAACAATGGCTTTGCCGTTCTGAATGAGGATCTGGGATTCGGGAGAAGAGCCTAACAATTTATAATCACCGTAGTCGAAGAAGAAGAGATAGGGAGAAGGGTTGATGGAGCGGAGAGCGCGGTATACATTGAATTCATCACCGGTGAACTGCTGTTCAAAACGGCGGCTGAGCACAATCTGGAAAACATCGCCGCGGAAACAGTGCTGGATGCCTTCTTTCACCATATTACGGTAGGTCTCATCATCCATATTGGAGGATTCCTCTCCCACCGCCTTGAAAGGATATACCGGCACATCTTTACTGCGGATGAGGGATTCCACTGCGTTTACATCACTATCCAGTCCTTCTACCTGGTTCTCACAGAGGAAGAGCTCATCCTTGTGGTGGTTGATGGCGATCACATACTGGTACAAACGATAGCGCATGAAGGGAATGGCAGGCGTTTGTTTAGCCGACTTCAGCTGCAGGGTATCGAAGAACTGCACGGCATCGAAAGTGGTGTAACCGTAAAGTCCCTGTGCATACTTCGCTTCCTTGATCTCCGTGGCTTCCATTTTGAAACGCTTCATGAAGTCCCAGAGAATATTGGGTACATCCTGTACATTTCTGATCGGCTGCTTTTCGGGCGCCTGACCCGGCCATTTGAGTTCCAGCTCTTTGGTGGAGCTGATTTCCATGCCTGCGATGGCATTGATACAAATGAAGGAGTAGCTGTTCTCAGAGGAATGGTGATCCGTGCTTTCGAGAAGAACGGTATCACGGAACCTGTCTCTCAGCCTGAGGTAGATCCCCACCGGCGTGAACACGTCCGCCAGCATTTTCTTGCATTTCGTTTGTACTGTGATTTGTTTCATATTGAGACTTCCGGTAGTGAAAAAAGAAAGGGCCCCGATGTAAAATCGGGGCCCTTAATATTGTTATAAGTATACAACAGTAGTAGTTACAATCCCCGTTTAGAGTTTGTATGCCACCACCACTGAATATTTTGTATTTGCTTAATCATGAATCACAAAAATAGGTACAAAAACGGATTGACCAAATTTATTTCCCTGTGCCCAATAGTTTCGCAGCACACCCTGAGTATTTACAGCACTCCCTTTGTGCTCGGCAGGTGATTGCTCATCGGATCACGCTTTACGGCCATCCTGATCGCCTTCGCAAATGCCTTGAAAATAGCCTCGATCTTATGGTGCTCATTATCTCCATGACACTCCACCTGCAGGTTGCAGCGGGCCGCATCGGAGAAGGATTTGAAGAAATGGAAGAACATTTCAGTGGGCATCTCCCCGATCCTTTCGCGCTTGAATTCAGCATTCCAGACCGTCCATGCGCGGCCACCGAAATCGATCAGCACTTTGGCCTCTGCCTCATCCATGGGTAATGCAAAACCATAACGCTCCATACCGCGCTTGTCTGCCAGGGCCAGGGCAAAAGCCTCTCCCAGCGCAATGCCGGTATCCTCGATGGTATGATGTTCGTCGATATGCAGATCCCCGTTGGCACGGATGGTCAGGTCCATTTTACCGTGGCGGGCGATCTGATCCAGCATATGATCAAAGAAACCCAGTCCCGTAAAGATCTGGCTCTTGCCTTTGCCATCGAGATTGAGCTCTATCTTGATCTGCGTTTCATTGGTATTGCGCTCATGCACTACCTGGCGCAGTCCCAGTTTGAGGAAGGAATAGATCTCCGCCCAGTCGATGCTCTCCAGGGCAATCACCGGTTGGAGGGCAGCCACCTGGTCGCTGATCTCGGCGGCACCCAGACTGGCGTCCCCGTTCAACCAGATGGCTTTGCAGCCCAGGTTCTTGGCGAGCTGCACATCCGTGATGCGGTCTCCGATCACGAAAGAATTTTCGATATCATAAGCCGGGTTGTTGAGGTACTGCGTGAGCATCCCAGTACCTGGCTTGCGGGTAGGCAGGTTGTCGGCCGGGAAAGATCGGTCGATATGCACGGCGCTGAAGTGGATCCCCTCCCCTTCGAGGCTCTTCATCACCAGGTTGTGCAGGGGCCAGAATGTATCTTCCGGGAACGCGGCTGTACCCAGGCCATCCTGGTTGGTGACCATCACCAGTTCATAATCCAGTTCCTTAGCGATCTTCCCCATGTATTCAAACATTTTGGGGTAGAAGGTCAGTTTATCGAACGAATCCAGCTGATAAGTGGGGGGCGCCTCATTGATGAGCGTGCCATCGCGGTCTATAAATAAAATCCTTTTCATATCGAATTCAAAAATACTTACTTCAGCTTACTTCGTACAGCCTTTACTTCGGCAGGTGTAACAGCACTTGCCTTGTTGGTGAAGCTGTTCCGTACGTAAGTAAGCACATCGGACACCTGCTGATCAGACAAAAAGCTGTGGGCCGACATATTGTTATCATACACTTCCCCATCGATCTCTATTTCTTCATTCATCCCTTTCAGCACTATTTCGATGAGTTTCTTTTTATCGCCCAGTACAAAACCGGTGCGTTGCAAAGGAGGGTTGAGCCGGGGTACGCCGCCGCCATCGGCCTGGTGACAGGCGAGGCAATAACTATCGTACACCTTCTTCCCATCCGTCATTATTTTCTTGCTGATGCCCGTTTGCGCCACTTTGGCCACAGGCTTTGTCTGCCCGGGTTTAGACTGCGCGGGTTTTGTTTGCGCGGCCATCAGAACTACCAGTCCGATGCCCGCTATTGCGGCGAAAAATACTTTCTTCATGGTATCGGATCTAATTTTTGTTATATGTTACTTTCCAGATCCTTCCCTTTTTGTCGTCGGAAATGTACAGTGAACCATCAGGCCCCTGTGCCAGTCCGCATGGACGGAAGCGTGCATTTTTCGGGTCGATCTTTTCTCCGGCAAATCCATCGGCGAAGATCTCATAGTTACCGTCAGGCATTCCATTCTTCATGGGCAGGAAAACTACAAAATAGCCTGTCTGCGGCCTGGGCGCCCTGTTCCATGAACCATGGAAGGCAACAAAGACGCCGTTTTTATATCGCTCAGGAAATTGATTTCCTGTATAGAACATCAGTGCATTCGGGGCCCAGTGGCCTGGAAATGCAAACACAGGTTTGCTCTTATCTTCACAACGTCCCTGCTTCTTTCCATCACCTCCATATTCAGGCGCCAGCACGCGCTTATTCTGAAATTGATCATAGTAACAATAAGGCCAACCATAGTCATCGCCCTTGCTGATGCGCAATAATTCTTCAGCAGGCAGCTCCGCACTCTGCTCTTCATTGTACATATCAGGGAATAACGTGTTCAGCATATCCCTGCCATGCTGCATGGCGTAGAGCTGGTTGTTCGCCTGGTTCCAATCCAGCCCCACCACATTGCGGATGCCGGTTGCATACTTCACTCCATTATGATAGGATTGCCCCAACAGATCAGCTTTGAACTGCCAGATCCCCCCTGTTGAATCCAGCAAAGGACAGGGATCGGAGGAAGGCGAACCAACCGTACGGTCAGTGATCTGACAGGCATTGGATGGAGCACCGATATTCACATAAATATTTCCATCATTGTCCAGTACAATGGATTTGGTGTTGTGCGTTCTTCGATTGATCAATCCCGTTACAATATTTTCTGCATTGGAAGTATCGATCACATCTCCTTTCTCATTCAGTTTATATCGATACACATCTGTGTTGGACGATGCATACAGATAACCATTATTGATGGTGATACCCGTTCCGCTGTAGTTACCCCAGCCGGTGATCTCATCAGCTATTCCGTCTTTATTGGTATCACGTAAGCGAAGGATGCCTTTGCCATTCTTCACACGGTCGAGCTTGGCATAAATATCACCATTTGTTTGTGCAACGATATGACGGACAGTTCCGAGGTTATCGGCCACCACCACGGCTTTAAAGCCTTTGGGTAAAGTGATGCCCCCATTCTCTTCCCGTGCCGTTTTACGTTTTACGCGGGTGGAGTCGCTGGCCAAAACCTGCACGGAAATCAGCAGGGCTACCGGCAGCATTTTTAAGATCGCATTCATTTGTTGAGACTTTATTGATTGAATGTCTTAAAATTAAATGTTTTGGCCAGACAACACGATTTATGCCAGATAGCTTTGTAAATATGCCAATACAGCTTTATTTTCTGCTTCGGTACCTACGGTAATACGCAGACAGCCTTCGCAAAGAGTTACCGAACTTCTGTCTCTCACCACTACTCCCTTACCCAGCAGGTAGTTGTAAATCGCTTTGGCATCCGTTACGCGCACCAGCAGGAAATTGGCATCTGACGGATAGATCTTCTGCACAACAGGCAGCTTTGCCAGTTCAGCTTCCAGCATGCCACGCTGTGCTACTATCTCTTTGATCATATCGTTCACCATGCCCACTTCTTCCAGCGCTTTCAGCGCCAGATCCTGCGATGCCTGGTTGATATTGTACGGTGGCTTTACTTTGTTCATCACATTGATGATGGCTTCGGAAGCGAAGCCCAGTCCGATGCGGAGGGCCGCCAGTCCCCAGGCTTTGCTCAGGGTCTGCATCACCACCAGGTTGGGATAATCCTCCATTTCCTGTGTGAATGAACGGAAGCGCGAGAAATTGATATAGGCTTCATCAATAGCCACAATGCCCCAGTAATTGTTGAGCACCACTTCAACGTCTTCGCGGTTGAGCGTGTTGCCGGTAGGGTTATTGGGAGAACAGATAAAAATGATCTTGGTATTATCGTCCACCGCTTCTTCGATAGCAGGAAGATCGAGCTGGAACTCGGCAGTGAGCGGCACTTTCTTGATGTAAACGTCGTTGATATTGGCGCTTACTTCGTACATACCGTAGGTAGGCGGACAAATAATGATATTGTCTTTCCCCGGCTCGCAGAAAGCGCGGATGAGGATATCGATACATTCATCACTGCCGTTACCGATAAAGATATTGGAAGCAGGAACGCCTTTCACTTCACTGAGCTTGTCTTTCACTTTATGCTGCAACGGGTCCGGGTAGCGGTTGTACCATTTGGTAAGCGGAGAACCGTAGCTATTCTCATTGGCGTCCAGGAATATGCTGGCTTCGCCTTTAAACTCATCGCGGGCGGATGAATAAGGCACCAGGTTCTTTATATTCGGTCTTAACAGATCATCGAGATTGAAACTCATATATTAAAATTGAGGAGCTGAAATTTATGATAATCGAACGCGTACGGCATTGGCGTGGGCCTGCAGGCCTTCTGCTTCTGCCATCTCTATAACGGTATTGCCTATGCGATGCAGGCCTTCACTGGTCAATTGCTGGAAAGTGATCTTGCGTACAAAGCTGTCTACACTCACTCCGCTGTAAGCCCTTGCGTAGCCATTGGTTGGCAGGGTGTGATTGGTGCCGCTGGCATAATCTCCAACACTTTCGGGGGAATAGTTGCCGATGAACACGGAACCTGCATTGATAACCTGTGTGGACAGTGCTTCTGCATTTTCGCAACTGAGGATCAGGTGCTCAGCAGCATATTCATTAAGCAGGTCCATAGCGTCCGATTCATTACGCATGAGGATCAACTTGCTGTTCTCCAGTGCTTTTGCTGCTATGTCTTTGCGGGGCAGTGCAGCCAGTTGTTCGGCCACGGCCGCTTCCACATCTTTCAATACTTTATCAGAGCAGGTCACCAGCAATACCTGGCTGTCTGCGCCGTGTTCAGCCTGGCTGAGCAGATCGGCTGCAATATAAGCGGGTGGCGCTGTTTCATCGGCGTAAACGGCCACTTCGCTGGGGCCCGCAGGCATATCGATGGCCAATCCTTCCTGCTGTACCAGTTGTTTGGCGCAGGTGACGTACTGGTTACCCGGACCAAAGATTTTGTACACTTTGGGAACGGACGCGGTACCGTAGGTCATGGCGCCGATGGCCTGTACCCCGCCGATGCGGAATACTTTTGTAACGCCTACAGATTTTGCAGCGAACAGGATGGCAGGATGCAGTTTTCCCTTTGCATCGGGAGGAGAACAAAGGACGATCTCACGGCAACCTGCCAGCGAAGCAGGTACTCCCAGCATCAGGATGGTAGAGAAGAGCGGCGCGGAGCCACCGGGAATATAAAGTCCCACCTTCTCGATACCCACACTTTTGCGCCAGCAGCGGATGCCGGGCATGGTTTCGATGATCTCGGGAGCGGATAATTGCTTTTCGTGAAAGCGGGTGATATTTTCTCTGGCAGTGTGGATGGCCTGCTTCAGTTCTGCGGGCAATAAATTCTCCGCTTCTTCAAAATCA
>NZ_JBQCGW010000108.1:0-31469 GCF_051955275.1 Pseudobacter sp.
ACCTTGTCCGGGTTTACGAATCCAGACAAGGTTTTTTCATAGTTCTTTCCAACCTATTCTGCAAACCTGGCCCGTAAAACGGCTGATAAAGCAGCGCTGGGTAAATAAAAAATTGCGGTCCGAAAGGACCGTTCAGTGAAAACATTAAATATGAACTAGCCCTTCGAGGTTAGTTTACTATCGGTACTTCCATCACCCGCCGAGCCATATGCCTCAGAGAGGCTTCCTCACAGAAAGGCAACAGCGGGCATCCCGGGAGGGATGAACGAAGCAAACGGCAGATCACAGATCAGGCAGCTTCGGTGAACAACGGAAAAGGTCGGTAGCAAACGGGGATTGAAGTCCTGATGGTCATCCGTCATCAACTGTCTCTTCAACCTTTCGAAGGCATAAATTAAAAACGATGAAAGGAATTATTGGAAAAAAGGTCGGGATGACCAGCATCTTCAGTCCCGATGGTAAGCAAACTTCTTGCACCATCATTGAAGCTGGTCCCTGCGTTGTTACCCAGGTAAAAACAAAAGATACCGATGGGTACAGTGCGGTACAGCTAGCATTCGGCGACAAAAAAGAGAAACACACTACTCTTGCCGAAAAAAATCACTTCGCTAAGGCAAATACTCCCGCCAAAAAAGTCGTAAAGGAATTTCGCGACTATTCTCTCGAAAAAGCATTAGGTGAAACTATCTCTGTAGACATCTTTACTGAAGGTGAAACCGTTGACGTGGTTGGTACTTCAAAAGGTAAAGGTTTCCAGGGGGTAGTTAAACGTCATGGATTCAGTGGTGTTGGTGAACAATCACACGGTCAGCACGACCGCCAGCGCGCTCCGGGTTCTATCGGTAACTCTTCTGACGCTTCCCGCGTATTCAAAGGCATGCGCATGGCAGGCCGCATGGGTGGTGACAGGGTGAAAGTGAAAGGACTGAAAGTGGTAAAGGTTTTCGCTGATAAGAATTATATCCTGGTAAGTGGTTCAGTTCCTGGCCACATCGGAGCCACTGTAATTGTTCAGAAATAACATTAACTGATGAACGGACCCAAAGGGGTTCACAAAACAGAAGTAAGATGCAATTAGATGTATTAAGCATAAAAGGTCAGAAAACAGGTCGCTCAGTTGAGCTCCCGGATGATATTTTCGGAATCGAGCCGAACGATCACGTAATCTACCTGGCCGTTAAACAATTCCTGGCCGCTCAGCGTCAGGGTACTTCCAAGGTCAAGACCCGTATGGAAGTGAAAGGTTCCAGCAAGAAACTGCACCGTCAGAAAGGTACAGGTGGCGCCCGTAAAGGTAACCTCCGTAACCCGCTGTATAAAGGTGGTGGTACCATCTTCGGACCCAAGCCCCGCGATTACGATTTCAAACTGAACCGTAAAGTAAAGGACCTCGCCAAAGTAAGTGCACTCGCTCACAAAGCAAAAGAGAATGCTATCGTGATCGTGGAAGACCTGAACTTTGAGGCTCCTAAAACAAAAGCTTTCGTTGAAACTCTTAAAGCACTGAATATCAACGGAAAGAAAGCGTTGGTTATCCTGCCTGAGTACAACGATAACGTATACCTGAGCCTGCGCAATCTGCCAAGGGTGAACGGTACTCTGATTTCAGACATGAACACGTATGACCTCGTTAACTCGAACGTACTGGTAATGACTGAAACCACTGCCAAACTCTTCTCTGAAGAAGAAGCGGTAGCTGAAGCTTAATGAAAACCGGCTGATTCCGGATTTCACAATTGTCTAATTATACAAATTGAGTTATATGAAACTCTCAGAAGTGTTGATAAAACCGATCGTTACCGAAAAGAGCAATAAGCTGACTGATGCCAGGAGAACTTATGCTTTTCGTGTAAATCGTAAGGCTAATAAACTGGAGATCAAGAAAGCGATCCAGGATTTCTACGGAGTGAACGTGATTGACGTGAACACTATCGTGGTTCCGGGTAAAGCTAAGAACCGTTTCACAAAAGCTGGTTTCATCTCTGGTGTAAAGCCTGCTTACAAGAAAGCTTACGTAACTGTAGCTGAAGGTGAAGCAATTGACCTGTACGGTAATATCTAATAATATAGTATCAGGAATGGCAGTCAAACGCCGCAAAGGATTGACAAAGATTTTTAAACTGTTATAAGTAACAACAATGGCACTTAAGAAATACAAACCGATTACCGCAGGTACCCGTTGGAGAATTGGGAATGCGTATGCTGAGATCACTACCAACGAACCTGAAAAGAGCCTCCTGGAGTCTGCAAAGAACACAGGTGGACGTAACGTGCAAGGCCGCAGGTCTATGCGCTACATTGGTGGCGGTAACAAAAAGATGTATCGTCTGATCGACTTCAAGAGAAACAAGAATGGCGTTAAAGCTACTGTAGCTTCTATTGAGTATGATCCTAACCGTACAGCTTTCATCGCTCTGCTTCATTATGCTGATGGTGAAAAAAGATATATCCTGGCTCCCCAGGGCTTACAGGTAGGCGCAACCGTAATTAGCGGAGACGCTGTAGTACCTGAGATCGGAAACGCTCTTCAGATGAAAAATATGCCCCTCGGTACCAACGTGCATAACATTGAAATGCAACCTGGTCAGGGTGGTAAACTGGTTCGTTCTGCAGGTACTTCTGCACAACTGGCCAACAAGGAAGAGAAATATGCTGTGTTGAAAATGCCTTCCGGTGAACTGAGAAAGGTACTGATCAACTGCTACGCTACCGTAGGTATCGTGAGCAATGGTGATCATAACCTGGAGATGATGGGTAAGGCAGGTCGTAACCGTTGGAAAGGTATCCGCCCACGCAACCGTGGTGTAGCGATGAACCCTGTAGATCACCCGATGGGTGGTGGTGAGGGCCGCGCTTCCGGTGGTCACCCACGTAGCAGAACCGGCAAATATGCTAAGGGTCTGAAAACACGTACGAGAGGAAAGGGTAGCGATAAGCTGATCATCCAACGTAAGAACGGTAAAAAATTAGCAAAGTAAAATTCTCAAATTCAAATTAACGCAATATGGCTCGTTCGATAAAAAAAGGTCCTTATGTTGCCGCCAAGCTGGAACAAAAAGTACTGGCCATCAATGAAGGTAAATCCAAGAAAGGCGTGATCAAGACGTGGAGCCGTCGTTCTACTATCACTCCGGATTTCGTAGGTCATACACTGGCTGTGCACAATGGTAACAAGTTCATCCCTGTATACGTGACTGAGTTCATGGTAGGTCATAAACTGGGAGAGTTTGCACCAACGCGCAACTTCAAAGGACACTCAAGTAAAAAAGTAGCTTAATCAAAATAGTTACTGGTTGCGGGTTACCTGGTGATACAGGAAGCCGGTAACCGGAAACCAGAAACAAGAATTACAATGGAAGCAGTAGCTAAACTTAGAAATTATCCCACATCTCCTCGCAGAATGCGTTTGCTCGCAGACGAGATCCGTGGCATGGCAGCAGAAAAGGCTCTGGCATTGCTGGAGCACCATCCGCAACACTCTTCTACGCCATTATACAAATTGCTGAAAAGTGCTGTGAACAACTGGGAGCAGAAGAATGAAGGAAAAAGTGCAGCAGATGCCAACCTGGTGGTAAAAACAATCTTCGTTGATGGCGCCCGCACCCTGAAAAGGATGTTACCTGCACCGCAGGGAAGAGCTTACCGCCTTCGCAAGCGCAGCAATCACGTGACGATCATTGTAGATGCTAAAAACTAAAAAAAACGACCTGCCGGTCAGTGCTGAGAGAGCGGTGAGATGCAGGTCAAAAAATTATCAAATTTTCAAATTCTAATAAATGGGTCAGAAAACAAATCCTATTGGTGCCAGGTTAGGAATCATCCGTGGTTGGGAATCTAACTGGTATGGTAACAAAAAAGATTTTTCTACCAAGTTGATCGAGGATAACAAGATCAGAACTTATCTGAATGCCCGTATCAACAAGGGAGGAATTTCCAAGATCGTGATCGAGCGCACGCTGAACAAGCTCATCGTAACGATCCATACCTCCAAGCCCGGTATCATCATAGGTAAAGGCGGTGGCGAAGTAGACCGTATCAAGGAAGAGCTGAAGAAGCTGACTGGTAAAGATGATGTTCAGATCAACATCCTCGAGATCCGTCGCCCTGAGCTCGATGCCATGATCGTTGGCGATACCATTGCCCGTCAGATCGAGAACCGTATCAACTATAAAAGAGCTATCAAGATGGCGATCGCTTCCGCTCTCCGCATGGGTGCTGAAGGTATCAAAATCAAGGTTGGCGGCCGTCTGGGTGGCGCTGAGATCGCCCGTACGGAAGAAATCAAGCAAGGCCGTACTCCGCTGCATACCCTGCGTATGGACATCGACTACGCTAACGTATTCGCACTGACTGTTTACGGAAAGATCGGTATCAAAGTATGGATCTGTAAAGGTGAAGTACTTGGTAAGAGAGACCTGAACCCCAACATCGTTGGCGCCAAAGGTGAAGGAGACAATCGTCAGGAAGGTGGCCGCTCACATGGTGGTGACCGTCGTGATGACCGCAGCCGTGGTGGCGACCGCAGAGGTGGTGGTGACAGAAGAGATAACCGCGGTGGCGGTGGTGGTGGTCAACGCCGTGACAACAGAAAAGGATAAGGTTAGCAAAAAGGGCTATTTGAAGGAGGCCCTGCAAAAAGGGACCTTCAGATACCAAATTCACAAATTTTCAAATTGTTTATAAATGTTACAGCCTAAAAGAACGAAACACAGGAAAGCGCAGAAAGGGCGCATCCGTGAAGTAGCAAAGCGTGGTTCTTCTATCTCTTTTGGCTCTTTCGCTTTGAAGGCGCTCGAACCTATCTGGTTAACGAACCGTCAGATCGAAGCTGCCCGCCAGGCGATGACCCGTGCTATGAAGCGTGAAGGTAATGTGTGGATCCGCATTTTCCCTGACAAACCCGTAACCCGCAAGCCACAAGAGGTGCGGATGGGTAAAGGTAAAGGTAACCCTGAATTCTGGGCCGCTGTAGTTGAACCAGGTCGTATCCTGTTTGAAGCTGATGGCGTAACCCTCCAGGTAGCTAAAGAAGCACTGGAACTGGCTGCTCAGAAACTGCCGATCAAGACCAAGTTCATCGTTCGCAGAGATTACCAGGCATAATTTGATTATTGGGGTGCTGCAAACAGCAACTGCTTCAGAAATCAAATCTTCAAATTCTCAAACTGAATATCATGTCTAAGAAAATAGAATTCGTAAAAAGCCTGCAGGACCTGAGTGCATCAGATCTGAAAGCCAGGATCCAGGAAGACGAGCTCCGTCTGAAAAAACTGGAATTCGCTCATGCCATTTCTCCCCTGGAGAACCCGATGAGCATCCGCGCTCTCCGTAAGGACGTTGCGCGCCTGAAGACCCTGCTGACACAGAAGTCACAACAGGCTTAATAAAAAGTGTGATTTGAAAAAGTGATCGGAGAGAAGGAACGGTGAGGTTTTCAAATACAAAACAATCAAACTTTCAAATTATCAAAATGGCTGAAAGAAATTTGCGGAAAACAAGAACAGGTATCGTTACCAGCAATAAAATGGTAAAGACTATCACTGTTGCCGTAGAAAGAAAAGTAAAACACCCTATTTACGGTAAGTTCGTAAAGAAAACTACGAAGTTCCATGCTCATGACGAAAAGCAGGAGTGCACTATAGGTGATGTGGTGAAGATCATGGAAACCCGTCCGATGAGCAAAACGAAGCGCTGGAGACTGGTAGAAGTGGTAGAGAAAGCGAAGTAGTAAAGCAGTTAGCTATTGGCGATTAGCGTAGCTGACACCTTCAATAATAATTTTATCATTAGCTGTTGGCGGCAATGCCGTATAGCTAGAAGCTAAAAGCTAAAACAATGATTCAGCAAGAAAGCAGATTAAACGTAGCTGATAATAGTGGCGCCAAAGAAGTATTGTGCATTCGTGTGCTGGGTAACAGCGGACAGGACTATGCAAAGGTCGGCGATAAAATCGTAGTAACGGTGAAAGACGCTATCCC
This sequence comes from Pseudobacter sp., assembly GCF_051955275.1. Lineage (NCBI taxonomy): Bacteria > Pseudomonadati > Bacteroidota > Chitinophagia > Chitinophagales > Chitinophagaceae > Pseudobacter > Pseudobacter sp. The sequence continues at coordinate 5,979 of NZ_JBQCGW010000108.1, forward strand.
TGCAGGCGGTATCAAAAAAGGTACTGTTGTAAAGGCGGTAATCGTTCGCACAAAGAACAAACTGCGTCGTAAAGACGGTTCTTATATCCGTTTCGACGATAACGCGGTTGTACTTCTCAACGCTTCTGACGAGCCACGTGGTACCCGTATCTTCGGACCAGTTGCCCGTGAGCTGCGCGACAAGGGTTACATGAAGATCATTTCACTGGCCCCTGAAGTACTCTAAGCGGTTCGCCATCACCGTGAGTGATGCGGATTACGATGTAAAACATTCTCATACGAGATAAAGCATAAGAAAATGAGCAACAGATTCAAACCTAAGTTCAATATTAAAAAAGGCGACACAGTGGTTGTGATTGCCGGAGACGATAAAGATGCAACTAAGCCCCGCAAAGTGCTGGAAGTATTTCCAGACAAAGAGCGTGTACTGGTGGAAGGCGTAAATATCGTTACCCGTCATACCAAGCCTTCTGCGCGTAATACCAAAGGCGGTATCGTTAAGCGCGAAGCTGCTATCCACATCTCCAATGTGATGCTGTGGGACGCCAAAAAAGGTGAAGGTAGCCGGATCAAACGTAGCCGCGAAAACGGTAAACTCGTTCGCGTTACCAAAAAATCAGGTGAAGTCATTAAATAATTAATCTGTCCGCCGGCTCTCATCCCCTGCAAGGGCTGATAGCATTAGTCCGGGCAGGGCCGATATAATAAAGGATAAACTTTACAGATCATGAGCACAATAAAATATACTCCGAGGTTAGCAGACAAGTACAAAAAAGAAGTTGTACCTGCCCTCATGAAACGTTTCAGCTACGGCACGGTTATGCAGGTTCCCAAACTGGAGAAGATCTGCCTGAACCGCGGTGTGAACGGCGCTGTTACAGACAAGAAACTGGTTGATGTTGCCATCGACGAGCTGACCAATATCACTGGTCAGAAAGCTGTGGCCACCCTCTCCAAGAAAGACATCTCCAACTTCAAACTCCGTAAGGCTATGCCGATCGGTGCAAGAGTTACCCTCCGTGGTGTGAAGATGTACGAGTTCCTGGACAGGCTGATCGCCACCGCACTTCCCCGTGTACGTGACTTCAAGGGCGTGAATGATAAAGCATTCGACGGCCGTGGAAACTACACCCTGGGCGTTACTGAACAGATCATCTTCCCGGAGATCGATATCGATAAGGTAAACAAGATCACCGGTCTGGATATCACATTCGTTACAACTGCAGGTACCAACGAAGAAGCTTACGAGCTCCTGAAAGAACTGGGCATGCCGTTCAAGAATATCAGAAAAGACAATCAGTAATTAAATTTGAAATAATTCAATTATGGCAAAAGAGTCGGTAAAAGCCAGACAAAGAAAGAGAGAACGCATGGTAGCTCAGTACGCTGAAAAGCGCGCTGCCCTGAAAGCTGCCGGTGAATGGCAGAAGCTGGATGAGCTCCCTAAGAACTCTTCTAAAGTTCGTCTGAAGAACCGTTGTCAGCTGACAGGTCGTCCTAAAGGCTACATGCGCTACTTCGGTATCTCCCGTGTAACTTTCCGTGAGATGGCTTTAAATGGCAAAATCCCGGGAGTAACCAAAGCTTCCTGGTAATAACAATAAGATATCTGCCGGGTGGGGCAAATTATCCCTTGCCGGTATGATCCTATTAACAAAATTTAGAACAGTTTAATTCAAATACAAATGGTAACTGATCCTATAGCAGATTTTCTGACCAGAATCCGTAATGCGCAGATGGCAGGCCACAGGATCGTGGAAATTCCCGCCTCCAATCTGAAAAAGCGTATGACCGAGATCCTGTACGATCAAGGCTATATCCTGAAATATAAATTTGAGGATGATAACAAACAAGGCGTGATCAAGATCGCCCTGAAGTATGATCCCAACAGCAAAGAGCCGGCTATCAAGTCACTCGAAAGAATCAGCCGTCCAGGTCTGCGTCAATACGCCAGCCCCGCTGAATTCAAACGCGTGAAGAATGGCCTGGGTATCGCTATCGTGAGCACCAGCCGCGGTGTGATGACCGACAAACAAGCCAAGCTGCAGAACGTTGGTGGAGAAGTTCTCTGCTACGTTTATTAATAGATTTTCAGGGGAGTGCCAGAATATGCCGCTCCCTTTTCTATATTTCTCTATATTTGCAGCCCCAAACCAACCGGTAGGGGCAGACAGGATGACTGACAATTAAGTTTTCTATACGGAACTGAACACTTTCATCCTGCGGATTATACAACACAAATTAAATTTTTCAACTATGTCTCGTATAGGTAAACAACCGGTAATCATCCCCGCAGGAGTTACCGCTACCTTAGGTAAGGATAACGTTCTCAGTGTGAAAGGCCCTAAAGGCGAACTGAAACAAGCCATTGACAGAGATATCAATGTGGAGATCAAGGATGGCGAAATCAATTTCACACGTCCTACCGACCAGATCCGTCACCGCGCTATGCACGGTCTGTACCGCGCACTGGTGTCTAACCTGGTAAAAGGTGTAACAGAAGGATTCAAGAAGAACCTTGAACTGGTGGGTGTAGGTTACAAAGCCTCCAACCAGGGCAATCTGCTCGACCTGTCTCTCGGTTACTCTCACAATATCATCTTTGAGATCCCATCAGAACTCAAAGTAGCCACTGCCCAGGAAAAAGGTCAGAACCCTACCATCACACTGGAAGGTATCGACAAACAACTCCTCGGTCAGGTAGCCGCTAAACTCCGCAGCCTCCGTAAGCCTGAGCCCTACAAAGGAAAAGGTGTTAAGTATGTTGGCGAAGTTATCCGTCGTAAGGCTGGTAAAGCTGCTGGTAAATAATTTGAAATAAAAAGATCCCCCCGGCAGTATCGGGGGGATATAAAATAAAATGTCATGAACATTAAAGCTGAAAAGAAGCAGAAAATCCGTTACAGGATCCGTAAAAAGGTTTCCGGTGTAGCTGCTAAACCAAGACTGTCAGTTTTCCGTAGCAACGCTGATATCTACGTTCAACTGATCGACGATAACGAAGGCAAAACACTGGCTTCCGCTTCTTCAAGGGACAAAGACATCGCTGCTCAGAAAGTTACAAAAACTGAAAAGAGCAAGCTCGTAGGTCAGGCAATTGCCCGTAAAGCAACAGAATTGGGAATCAACACAGTGGTATTCGATCGTGGTGGAAACCTCTACCATGGCCGCGTGAAGAGTGTAGCTGATGGCGCCCGCGAAGGTGGTTTACAATTCTAATTACAATTCAAACTTCATATCTCAAATAGCAATAATGGCAAAAGTTATTTTAAACAGAGTTAAAGCCGGTGACCTTGAGTTGAAAGAAAAGGTAGTATCCATCAACCGTGTTGTTAAGACTACCAAAGGCGGACGTGCGTTCAGCTTCTCTGCCCTGGTTGTAGTGGGTAACGAAAATGGTGTGGTAGGTCATGGTCTGGGTAAAGCCAAGGAAGTTCAGGAGGCAATCACCAAAGGAATTGAAGATGCCAAGAAAAACCTGATCAAAGTGCCTGTAATGAAAGGTACTATTCCTCACGACCAACTGGCAAAAGACGGCGCTGCGAAAGTGCTGATCAAACCAGCCGCCCACGGTACTGGTGTGATCGCAGGAGGTAGCATGCGTGCTGTGCTGGAAAGCGCCGGTATCACCGACGTGCTGGCTAAATCTCTCGGTTCTGCCAACCCGCATAACGTGGTAAAAGCTACTGTTCTGGCACTCGCTATGCTGCGTGAGCCTGTCACTGTAGCCAAAACCCGCAGGCTGAACCTGAAGAAGGTTTTTAATGGTTAATTTTGCACTCCGAAATTCTTTATACGATGACAAAGATCAAAATAACACAGGTAAAGAGCGCAATTGACAGGCCCGAGCGTCAGAAACTGACTCTGAAAGCACTGGGACTGAACAAGCTCAATGTTACCAAAGAAGTAGAAGCTACTCCTCAGATCCTGGGTATGATCCGCAAGGTTACCCACCTGCTGAAAGTAGAAGAAGCATAGTTTATTCCGATTTATTAAAAGCGAGGGGAGATTCCCCGTTGAGTTAAAATCAATTACGATGAATTTACATGAATTAAGGCCCGCATACGGCGCCACTAAGAAAGAGAAAAGAATTGGACGTGGTGAAGCTTCCGGTAAAGGTGGCACTTCCACAAAAGGTAATAAAGGTGGCCAGAGCCGTGCAGGTTATCAGCGCAAGAATGCCCACGAAGGTGGTCAGATGCCAATCCAGCGCCGTCTTCCTAAACGCGGTTTCAACAATATCAACCGTGTTGAATATAAAGTGTTTAACCTCGGTCAGGTTGAAACCCTGATTGAGAAATACGAACTGAAAGAGTTCTCCCTCGAGAACCTTTACATAAACGGTCTCGTGAGCAGAACCGACCTGGTGAAAATCCTGGGTAACGGTGAGATCAAGACCAAAGTGAATTTCAGAGTAAACGCAGTTTCTGACAAAGCCAAGGCCGCTATCGAGGCAGCCGGTGGTGCTGTGGAATTAGTAAAGTAATTCGTAAATTGCAAGACGCATTTAAAACATGCGTCTTTTTTGTGGATCAATATTATTGACTTAAATTGATCGCTCAAAAAAGAGACAGGTTTGCAACTAAAGATCTTTTTGGCAAACCTGTTTCTGATTTTTCAACAAAAGGCATCATTTTAAACATCTGCGTTTCGTGAAAAAGTTCATACAAACCCTTAAGAATATCTGGAGTATTGAGGAACTGAGGAGTAAAATTCTGGTTACCCTTACCCTGGTTGCCGTTTATCGCCTGGGTACTCACATCGTATTGCCAGGTATGAACCCCACCCTGATCAATACAACAGGTGGCGGAACTGGTATCCTCGGCCTGATCGATGCATTCGCAGGAGGCGCGTTCTCACAAGCCTCTATCCTTGCACTCGGTATCATGCCTTATATCTCAGCTTCCATCTTCATGCAGCTGATGACCATTCTCTATCCTCCTTTCCAGAAATTACAGAAAGAAGGGGAGAGCGGAAGAAAGAAGATCAATCAGTACACACGTTACCTCGCTGTATTCGTAACTATTCTTCAGGCTAACGCCTACGTATCATACCTGTACCAGACCAATGGACCTGCCATGATCCCTGCTTACAAGGATCTTTTCCGCATATCCACCACCGTTATCCTCACCGGCGGCACCTTATTCGTAATGTGGCTGTCTGAAAGGATCACTGATAAAGGCCTCGGTAACGGTAGCTCTGTGATCATCATGGTGGGTATCCTCGCACGTCTGCCACAATCCATCTGGCAGGAGTGGGGCGCTCAATCCGCCAAAGGTGGTGCAGGCCTCCTGTACTTCGTGATCATGCTCGCTGTACTCGTTGCTATCATCATGGGGCTGATCGTTCTCATCCAGGGCGTTCGCAAGATCCCCGTTCAATACGCAAAACAGATCGTTGGAAACCGCCAGTTCGGTGGCGCACGCCAGTTCCTGCCCATGAAGGTGAACAGCGCAGGCGTTATGCCCATCATCTTCGCTCAGGCGATCATGTTCCTGCCAACCCTCCTCAGTGGCTTCGAAACCACCAAGGGTGTTGCCAAAGTATTCAGCGACCATAGTAACTACTGGTACATGCTCGTGTACGCTGTAATGGTGATCGGTTTCACCTTCCTGTACACAGCCCTCATCTTCAATCCCAAACAAATCGCTGATGACCTCAAACGTAACAACGGATTCATACCCGGCGTTAAACCAGGTCAACCTACAGCTGATTATATCGGAGCCGTTATGGACAAGATCACCCTCCCCGGCGCAGTGCTGCTCGCCGTTGTAGGTATCCTCCCCGGTTTCGCTCAACGCCTCGGCATCCAGCCAGGATTCTCCACCTTCTTCGGTGGTACCTCCCTGCTGATCATGGTAGGCGTAATCCTCGATACCCTCCAGCAGATCGAGACCCAGTTACTGATGCGTCAGTACGATGGCCTCATGAAGAGTGGACGTATCCAGGGACGCCAGACCGTTTCGCCAGCGTCTTCTATCTAAAATGTGTATTTTTGCATAGCTAACCTGACAACTGTAAACTTTCGGTTGTCAGGTTTTGTTTTAAATGAATAATATCTAAAAGGAGCTCATTCTCATGATTCATCTAAAGTCCAAGGAAGAAATTGAACTGATGCGTATCAGCGCAAGACTAGTCAGCCAGACCCTCGCCGAGATCGCCACCATGCTCAAACCTGGAATTACCACCCTGCAACTCGATCAGAAGATCGCTGAGATCATCCATAGCTATGACGCTACCCCCTCATTCCTCGGTTTCCACGGATACCCCTTCAACAGCTGCACCTCCGTGAACGATGTGGTGGTACACGGCTTTCCCAATAAAACAGAACTGAAAGACGGTGATATCATCTCCGTTGACATTGGTGTTTATAAGAACGGTTTCCATGGAGACCATGCCTATACCTTCGCCATCGGCGATGTGCGCGATGAACTCATGCAGCTCATCCGCGTTACCAAAGAATCCCTCTACAAAGGCATCGAGAAAGCCGTTGCCGGAAACAGGGTAGGTGATATCGGTTTCGCCATCCAGGAACATACCGAAAAGAAATACGGCTACGGCGTAGTCCGTGAGCTCGTAGGGCATGGCCTCGGTAAAAAAATGCACGAAGACCCGCAGGTCCCTAATTATGGCAAACGCGGAAGCGGTGCCGTGATGAAAGAAGGACTGGTGCTGGCTATTGAACCGATGATCAACCTGGGCGTGAAAGATGTGTATACGGAGGAAGATGGATGGACCATCAGGACGAAAGACCATAAATGCTCAGTGCACTTTGAGCACGATGTGGCCGTCATGAAAGGGAAGGCGGATATATTATCGGACTATAGTATCATTGAAGCTGCGGAGAATGCGAATGGAGAGTTGAAGAAAGAGGCGGCAGCGGTTTAATAAAATATTTGTGAGGCGCTTCGGGAGGAGCGCCTTTTTTCTTTAGGCTCGGTGGCGAAGGAGGATATGAAAGGCGGGCTGTAAAACATACCCACACCTGTTTGTTCTTTTATGGGCTTTGGAGGGGAATGTTGAGCTGTGGTAAGATGATGAGCTTTGGGATCGTATGTTTTGAAGGCCCTTTTTTCATATCCTTCCTTCGCCAGTGCACACTGATAAGGCGGGATTTTTTCTTGCACGCTGATTGATACGCTTCGCCCGATAATGGGGAAGAGGGAGAGGGGGAACAGGTGCGTCAGCAAGATGAACGGTGGCAGGAGGCGTGGGCGTTGAAAATGGTTTTTTATTCAGCAGATTAAATATTTGAGATTTGGGAACTAAACAATTGATAGTGATAGGAGGCGGTGCAGCAGGATTTTTCTGCGCCATCAATGCTGCGAGACTGCATCCGGAGCTGAAAGTTCTGTTGCTGGAGAAGAGCTCCAAAGTGCTCTCCAAAGTGAAAGTCAGTGGGGGAGGGAGATGCAATGTTACCCACCAGTGTGATTCCATCAGCGAGATGATGAAGAAGTATCCGAGAGGAGGCAATTTTGTGAAGAAGGCTTTCCATCATTTTTTCACGAAGGATACCATCGCGTGGTTCAATGAACGGGGCGTGGAGCTGAAGACCGAAGCCGATAACAGGGTGTTTCCCGTTACCGATTCTTCACAGACCATCATCGATTGCCTGGTTGCTGAACTGAACAGGTATGAAGTGGAGCTATGGATGAATACGGATATTAAAGAGATTGTTGTTAATAAAGATAATGATGCAGATACTGCAGGCACTTCAAAATCACCACGTTTTCAGCTGAAGTCAGCTGACGGAAAGATCTTTGAGGCGGACGCTGTATGTGTGGCCTGTGGCGGTTTTCCGAAGAGCAGCATGTTTGAGTGGCTGCGGCAGCTGGGACATAGTATTGAAGAACCTGTGCCTTCGCTCTTTACTTTCAATATGCCAAACAATCCTATTACCGGCCTTATGGGGGTATCTGTTCCCGATGCGCAGGTAAGGATCACCGGTAGTAAACTGAGCTCGTCTGGGCCATTGCTGGTTACCCATTGGGGCATGAGTGGACCGGCCATTCTCAGGCTCTCTGCCTGGGGAGCCCGCGAACTGGCAGCAGTAAATTATCATTTCACGGCCGTAGTGAACTGGGTGACTGCTTTCAATGAGAGCAGCATGCGTGATGAGATCCAGCACCTGCGTTTTGAACATGCTTCTCAAAAGATAGGACAGCGCAATCCATTCCAGTTGCCGCAAAGGCTTTGGGACTACCTGTTGCAGCAATCGGACATCAAGCCTGACTCCCGCTGGGCGGACCTGCCTGCCAAAGAGCAGAATAAGCTCATCAAAAACCTCTGCGCACAGGAACATTCTGTAAAAGGGAAAACAACCTTCAAGGAAGAATTTGTAACGGCAGGGGGTATACGCTTGAATGAAGTGGATGCCGGTACCATGCAGAGCAAACTGGTGCCTGGCCTCTATTTCGCAGGAGAGATCCTTGACGTGGATGGCATTACCGGTGGCTTCAACTTCCAGCATGCCTGGACGAGTGGCTTCATCGCCGCCCAACTCATCCCACAAAAGATTAAATAAAATCCCACAGGTGTGGGTATGTTTTACAGCCCTGCCTTACACACCCACCATTCGCCAGAGAAAATAAAAAAAGTGAACGAAGCCTCAAACCCCGTTCACTTCTTCTTTTCCAACAGTCTTATACGGCGGCAGCCACCTTTGTTGAAGCCAGCCTTCTGTGATAATTCACCTGGCCGATATGATAGTTCAGGTGCCCCAGCAGGTACACCAGGAAATGTTCTGTAGAACATGGTTCCGCCAGTACCACGATGGGATATTGCATCTCCAGCGTTTTCTTGCTCAGCTGCTCGAGGGTGTCGCGAACGCTCATCTTGGTAGCTTCCACTTCATCCAGCAATTTCTTTTTCGTGATATTCTTCAGCGAGAATTCAGCATCACGGTTGCGCACATAACCGGAATCATTCAGCACGGCTCCGAGGAAATGCTGCAGATTACCGTTCAGATGCAGACAGAGGTTTCCTCCTGGATTATTGATCCCTTCCAGCGGGATCCATAAACTGGCATCGTCAGGATACTGATTGATTTCTTCTGCGAGTTTCGTAAGCCCTTCTTCAAAAAGTTGAATCAAGATCGGTGTGATCATAACAATTATTGATTAGAAAATTGGCCCTAAAAGTAGTGAGAAAACAGTTTTAGGTGGTAGTATTTTTGTAAAAATAATAATGCACAAGGGTAGGATTTGTACAAAAATATTTGCATTCCTTACCTGAGGATCAGTGTTTTACGGTAGCAAAAAAACGCCCCGAATCCAGTATTTTCCCATATTTTGACGTATCTTTGCTGCCCCGAATCAAAAACCTTCGGGTATTTATCATGTTTCAGAATTTCATTGTTAAACAACTTAACGCTGATGCACAGGAGTCTTCTGCTACCACAGAAGCTACAGCGACAACAAATGTACCTGCGCAACCGCAGCCTGTTGTGGAAGACGCAGGTGCGCATGACGATTTTGACTGGAGTATCGACAAACGCAATGTTGCTACTTACAGCAAAGAAGAGAAATTGAAGTATGACTCTGTTTACGAAGGCACTTTCAAAGCGGTTTCCGATGGTGAACTGGTGAAAGGTCTCGTAGTGGCTATGACCAAAACAGACGTTGTGATCAACATCGGATTCAAATCCGACGGTCTGGTTTCTCTCAACGAATTCCGTGACCTCGCCAACCTGAAAACAGGTGACGAAGTTGAGGTAATGGTTGTAGAAAAAGAAGACAGGGATGGTCACCTCAACCTCAGCCGCAAACAGGCGCGTATCACACGTGCATGGGAGCGCATCGTGGAAGTTCACAAGACTGGCGAAGTTATCACCGGTACTGTTACTTCTAAAACGAAAGGCGGTCTGATCGTAGACGTATTCGGAATGGAGACCTTCCTGCCCGGTTCTCAGATCGACGTTAAGCCTGTTACTGATTACGATCAGTTCGTGGGTAAGACTATGGAGTTCAAAGTGGTTAAGATCAACGAGGCTATCAAGAACGCTGTAGTATCTCACAAAGCCCTCATCGAAAGCGATATCGAAGCACAACGTGCAGAGATCATGAGCAAACTCGAAAGAGGTCAGGTTCTGGAAGGAACTATCAAGAATATCACCGACTTCGGAGCATTCATGGACCTCGGCGGTCTGGACGGTCTGCTGTATATCACCGATATCAGCTGGGGTCGTATCAGCCACCCAAGCGAGGTGCTGAAGCTGGATCAGAAACTGAAGGTTGTAGTTCTCGACTTCGACGACGAGAAGAAACGTATCAGCCTCGGTCTGAAACAACTGACTCCTCACCCATGGGATATCCTGCCCGAATCTGTGCATGAAGGTGCAGTAGTGAAGGGTAAAGTGGTGAATATCGAAGACTACGGTGCATTCCTCGAAATCATGCCTGGTGTTGAAGGTCTGGTTCACGTAAGTGAGATCACATGGGCCAACACACCGATCAACGCCAAAGAGTTCTTCAAACTGGGCGATGAGTATGAAGCGAAAGTGGTTACCCTGGACAAGGACAATCGCAAAATGAGCCTGTCTATCAAGCAAATGAGCGAAGATCCCTGGACTACCATCGAAACCAAATTCCCAGAAGGAAGCCGTCACAACGGTCTCGTTAAGAACATCACTCCTTACGGTGTGTTCGTTGAACTGGCTCCCGGCATCGGCGGTATGATCCATATCTCCGACCTCAGCTGGCTGAAACGCTTCAACCACCCATCTGAGTACACTAAAGTTGGTGAGCACATCGACGTGGTGATCCTCGGAATCGATAAAGAGAACCGCAAACTCCAGCTCGGACACAAACAACTGGAAGAAGATCCCTGGAATGCACTGCAGGATACATTCGCTGTAGGCTCAGTGCACGAAGGAACTATCATCCGTCGCGACGACAAGGGTGGTATCGTTCAACTCCCTTACGGACTCGAAGGATTTGCTCCTAACCGTCACCTCCAGAAGGAAGATGGTAAAGGAATGGTTGCTGACGAAACAGGTCAATTCATGGTGATCGAATTCGATCGCAATGAAAAACGCATCGTTGTTTCTCACACACGCCTTTGGGAGCAATCCAAAGTAGAAGAGAAAGAAGCTGCGCGCAAAGAAGCTAAAGCTGCATCTGATACTACCAAGAAAGCCGTTAAGAATATCCAGAACAAGGTAGAAAAAACTACCCTGGGTGACCTCGGCGCTCTGGCTGAAATCAAAGAAAAGCTGAAGCAGGAAGAAAAGCAAAGCGGCGACGCTCCTCAGCAATAATTGAACTCATTCAATTATACACAGGCCGTTACGAAAGTAACGGCCTTTTTTTCTGTATGGGCTACCACACAAAAAGCAGTAAAAGGGATTGCAGATCACAACTGTAATGAGTAATTTTACATACCAGCCCAATCATTTAATCTGAAAAAGATGAAAATTACCCGTCTGCTCATTTTGGGCTTCCTGTTCATTGTAAATATGTCCTGCGAAAAAGATTCAGATGATACCGGCCCCCAACCGGAATTTGCAGATGCTTACCTCTCTGAATTGCAATACATGCACTGGAAAGTGAACATTTCTTACAACGAAGAAAAAATGCCCGATACCATCTATCAGACAACTTTTCAGGTAGTAGTGCCGGATTCAATTAAATTGGAAATTATCCCGCAATACTATCCTGATCATATCTTCTTAACTGCACACCAGATAGACAGAACAACTGGAAATAAAAAGTTGCATTATTATCGCAGCATATGGAAAGACAATAATGGAAATCTTGTCACAGATTCCGTTTTCACTTTCCCCCCTGGGAAAAAAGGCGGTGATACCAGCGTATCATTAAGGAGTTTTGAGAACGGAAGAATGATGGATTACCGGATTGGCACCCATTTCAGGCAGGATTATGCATATACTGCTGACGGTAATATGCTTTTCAGAAACTGGAGTGAAAGCCGGGAGTACCAGGATGATTTTGTTACCTACACAGGGGTGTTTTCCAACAGAAGAAATGTTTTTCAACGGAATTATATGGGGATGTTCCTGGTAGTGATACTGGGGGATATGATGGATCATTCCAGCCAGTTATTGTCTGATCATTATCCGGAGACAATAGAAGACCGTGCTCTTCTGGTGTCCAAAATTCCTGGGCGAATAGGGTATACTTATGAAAATATCAGGAAACATACATTCAAATATGAATATAATGCCGCCGGTTTACCTGAAAGCTGTATCTATTCCTGGAAGGGTGATGGAGTGCACCGGGACCCATCGGGTAACATCGTTAACCGTGATACCGTTTATCCTCCCCCTCCGGTACTTACCAGATTCAGATTCATCAAATTGTAGGGTGAAGAATCAGGGAATTTTCCTCATCAGCTGAACTTTCAATAGCCAGATTTTGTAAATTCATTCTATAAAACCTCCAAGTATGATATCCAGCAAAATTGAAGAAGCGCTCAACCGGCAGATCGATCTCGAAGGATTCTCCTCCAACTATTACCTGGCTATGGCATCATGGGCTGAAGTAAAAGGTTATAAAGGTGTGGCACAGTTCCTCTATCATCACTCCGATGAAGAGCGTATGCATATGCTGAAATTGGTCAGCTATATCAACGACCGCGGAGGTCATGCCATTGTACCTGCATTTGCAGCTCCTCAGAAAGATTTCCAGAACATCCGTGAAATATTCGATATCGTACTTTCGCATGAGGTAAAAGTTTCCAACGAGATCAATGCACTGGTTGCACTCTGTATCCAGGAAAAAGATTACACCACGCACAACTTCCTGCAATGGTATGTAACTGAGCAGATCGAAGAGGAAAGCCTCGCACGTACCGTGATCGATAAGCTCAACCTGATCGGTGAAGATAAGGGGGGTATGTACCTGTTCGACCGAGACCTCGGCAATATGCCGGGAGAAGGCGCGAAAGGCGGACATGGCAAACGTTGATAATCACGCAAAACACTATAAAAGAGGCAGCTCCCGGAGCTGCCTTTTTTTGTTCGTACCCGAAATGGGACGATCCATACACTTATTTAAAGGAATTATTAAGCCTGCGCTCAGATATTGTTACATATTACCGGAATGCCCTACCTTAGCAGTCCCAAACCCGCTCAGGAACCCCCTTATCTGAACCCCTCCACCTTCAGTAGCAGCAGTACGGTTAAGTCTGATTAGCACTCATTACCTCATGTCTGGTCTCCGGTTATCCGAAGATTGATCATGCTCAAACTCTATTGTTATGAAAGACGAAAGCACAAAAAAGGAAAGCTCTGTCAGGCCTTTATACCTGTTCATCGCCATCATCTTCATTATTTTCTTTTTTCACTATTGCGGCAGTACGCATTAGTATTACAGGGATTCGATAAGATCAGTTGTTACTTCTTCCAGGGAGCGCAGTTTGATATCGGCAGCATCCCAACGTGTTTCTGCATGCTGTTCAGGAGCAGGGATCACAATACATTTCATGCGCGCGGCTTTCACAGCAATCATTCCATTGAATGAATCCTCGAAGCAGATACATTGCAGCTGTGATACCTCCAGCGCTTTAGCACAATCCAGGTAAACCTGCGGGTGTGGCTTGCCGTAAGGAAGGAATTCGGCAGAATTTATTGCATCCAGGTAATGCGCGATGCCCAGTTTCTCCACCACCACATTCACCAGCGCCATAGGAGAGGAGGTGGCAATCCCGATCTTACAGCCTTTCTGTTTGAAGAATTCGAAGATATAATTCACGCCCGGCATCGGTTTCCCATGAGCACGGATCTTTTCGATTGCTTTGCCTACAATGGAAGCTTCAGCCTTTTCTACATTTTCCATATCGATCCCGAAATAAGCAAACCAGTATTGCACCCACTCCCTGGTACGCAAGCCGGTGGTTACATGATAAAGCTCATTTTCCAGGGTAACTCCAAATTCCGCCAGCGCCTCTTTTCCTGCCTGCTCCCATAAAGGTTCGGAATCTATCAAAAGCCCGTCCATATCAAAAATTACTGCTGTAGGTCTCATAGGCGGCAAAGATACTAAAGCTATCCAAAAGCACCGGGCCGCAAGCAGCGGCCCGGTGAGTATTAACAAATATGATGTGTAAAATTATTTCAGCGCAAATACTGTATTGATCTCAAACCTCAGTTTGATCTTTTTGAAGTCTACACCCGCAGCAACGCCACCGATACCGTCTTTAGCCATGATTGAATTGGACATATAAGCCTGTGATCCCCTGTTGTACACCTGCACGGGTTCAAATGAATTATCATTTTCTATGATACTTACTGCAGCGCCTACCTGCTCATCCACCGCAGCAGCCAGGTATTGCGCTTTTTCTTTTGCAGCTTTGAGGGCCTGGATCTTCAGTTGTTTCCTGTACTCCTGCATTTTGCTGTGAGAGGTTTTAACCACCTGGAAATTCTGAGTGGCTTCGTCATCCAGCTTATTCACCAGCTCATCGATCTTGGTGCTGCTGCTGAACTTGATCTGGTAAGCAATGGAAGCCAGCAGGTCGGTGCGTTTTTTCACCTGCTTCCTGTGCCAGTAATAATCCGTGTAACCATCGTAAGAGGCTATGCTTACTGCTGAATCGGGAATGCCCACACTCTTCACCTTCGCCAGAAACTCGGATTTGATCTTTTCCAGGTCTACCTTTCCTGTTCCTTTCTTTTCATATTCCTTCAGTTCAATCTGCACATATATTTCGTCAGGAACGATTTCAATTTCTGCGCTTCCCGTTACTGTGATGGTTTTAGGGAACGGATTTACTACAGGGCTTTGCGCAAATACTCCCGTCGTGATGATCATTAATGCACTGATTGCGATTATCCTTTTCATATACTTTGATTTTATACCTGATGGATGTGAAAATAAAACGGATTACATACGAAACATGCTTTTTAAACGTATATATCTTCTTTCTTAACAATTCATTAATTTCGATACCAGCCCAAACAAGCAGACAATGAGTCCATTCTGGGAAAAGATAAAACATATCAGTTTAGTACGCAAGCTCATCTACATGATAGTGGGGATCATCACTTATCCCGGACTAGCCCTTGTGAACAAACTCAGCATCAGTGGTACCGAACATATTGCCGGCCTGCCGCGTAAAAAAGTATTGTTCGTGAGCAATCATCAGACCTACTTTGCCGATGTGATCACCTTCCTGCATATTTTCTGTGCTGTCAAATGGAGGAAGAAGAACAAGCTCGGCGTTCCTTACTATCTCATCAATCCCTTCTCCAATGTATATTATGTGGCTGCTGAAGAAACCATGCGCGCTTCCTTTGTAAGTAAACTGTTCACGGTGGCCGGCGCTATAACGGTGAAGCGCACCTGGAATAAGAATGCAGTAACAGAAGGTCAGAAAGGCCTCGATGTATCAGATACGCGCAAGATCACCAAAGCCCTGGATAATAACTGGGTGATCACTTTCCCTCAGGGTACCACAAAAGCTTTTTCTCCCGGCAGGAAAGGAACGGCGCTGATCATAAAAATGGCCAGGCCGGTAGTGGTACCTGTTGTGATCAACGGTTTCTGGCGTGCCTTTGATAAAAAAGGACTGAAGTTCAAAAAGAAAGGAACCCTGCTTACAGTCCGGTTCAAGGAACCATTGCAGATAGATTACGATGCACCTGCGGAAGAGATCCTGCAACAGGTGATGGTGGCCATCGAGCAGAATAAAGAACGGCAGTTCAAACATCCGAAACAGGAACAGAAGCCTGAATAAAAAAACTCCGCAGTGATCAGTTACTGCGGAGTTTTCTTTTTATGCCGATCTGATTATTTCACGTTGGGCTGAAACAGTGCTTTCAGTTCTGTGGCATCATCGGGTTTCATCTTACCACCGAGGATGAGGCGGAGCTGTCTTCTTCTCAGTGCCCCTTCGAAGAGGAATTTCTCTTCTTCCGTTTCAGGGATCAGTTGTGGTACAGGACGGGATTTACCGTTCGGGTCCAGTGCTACAAATGTGTAATAAGCTTCGTTACTTTTGTATTTATATTGCTGTATGGCATCTTCGCCCCATACGCGCATATGCACTTCCATGGAGGAGTTGAAAGCGCGGGAGACCCTTGCTTCGATATGTACCACGTTGCCGAGTTTGATCGGGTTTTCGAAAGAGATATTATCCACTGAGGCTGTTACCACGGGAGCCGCGCAATGTTTCATGGCTGCCAGGGCTGCAGCGATATCCATCCAGTACATCAGTCGTCCACCCATCAGGTTACCAAACATATTCGTATCGTTCGGCAGCACCAGTTCCGTCATCACCACGTACGACTCTTTAGCGGTTTTCGCTTTTCGTTCCATTTCTAAAATTTTGGCAAAGATATCACCTAGATGATAACGTTTGTTAGTTTTTTAAGGAAGTTCTCATCGGCATCGGCTCCAATGCCATGCCCGGTGGGCGTTTCAACAAAAAAGCCGTTGTATTTCACGCCGCCGGTCACGGGATCTTCCTGGTGGCCGAGCATGCAGGTGTCCATATCGTAAAACACCACGTTGGGGTGGGCCAGGGCAAAATGGGCAAAGGCAGTGAGCGCCACGCGGCTTTCGAGCATGCCGCCCATCATGCAGGGAATGCCGGATGCTTCGCAGACCTGGTTGATCTTCATGGCTTCGAGGATCCCGCCTGATTTGGCGAACTTGATATTTACATAATCACAGGCATCTGCCTTGATCAGCCTGATGGCATCATGATGATTGAACACACTTTCGTCGGCCATGATCTTTACGGGAGAGGCCTTTCTGAGGTCGGGCAACAGCGGGTCGTTCCAGGCACGCATAGGTTGCTCACAGAACTGGATATCGTAACGCCCTAGCTCATTGAGCGCGAAAACAGCATCTTCATAACTCCATCCCTGGTTGGCATCGATGCGGAGACCGGTGGATGGCCCCACGGCTTCCCTGATCTGGCGGATCCTTTCCACATCTTCCTTTGCATCCCTGCCCAGTTTTACCTTGATGATGCGTACACCACGACCAATAAAATCAATGGCTTTGGCGGCCATAACTTCCGGCGTATCTATACCGATGGTGAGATCGGTTTCCAGCTCTTTGTTGCCGCCGCCAAGGTAATCGGTAAGTGATTGCCCCGCCTTCTTCGCGGCCAGGTCGAACAGGGCCATATCGAAGGCGCTTTTGATAGTGGCATTGAAGGCCGTGAAGGCATGCAGTTCATTCATACGCGCCAGGATATCGGTGGCATCCTTGCCTTTCCACAGCGTGGCAAAATCCTTCGCCATTTCAAAACAGGTAGCCTGTGTTTCACCCACGATCATGGGAAAAGCAGAGCATTCCCCCACACCATAAATGCCCGCATCCGTATGAACGCGGATAAAAATATTCTGCGCGTAATGCATTGTACCCGTTGCAATAGTGAAGGGGTGCATGGGGATGCTGAACTTCCAGATTTCGGTCTTGGTGATGGTCATGATAGTATGAAATGGGCTGAAAGATAACAAAAATTGTCCTGTTTAACTTCCTGTTGCAGAAGGCGGAACAAGTCATTGTTTTCTTCGATTTCTTTGCCTTACATTTGCGCCTAACATTCGTTAGCAGACTATGGATAACTCCGCACCGGCAATATCTTTCGACAATACAGAATATGCGTTTGCCTACAAGAGCGATAAAGAACTCAAGAAAGCGAAATTCCTTTTTTCAAGTATGGGCATCGGGAGCCTCGTGAGGATCGGTACCAGGCTTACACCATGGGCTATCAGGGTGGGGCTTCCGATCAAGGGCCTGATCCGCAACACTATTTTCCGTCAGTTCGTTGGTGGAGAAACCCTGGCTGAAACGGCTGTTGTGGCCAATAAGCTGGGAGAGTTCAATGTGCAGGTGATCCTGGATTACGGGGTGGAAGGAAAGGAGGGCGAAGAGAATTTCGATCATGCTACTGAAGAATTCATCCGCGTTATAAAATATGCTTCCACGCAACGTACCATGCCGTTCATGAGCATCAAGGTGACCGGTTTTGCGCGTTTTGCACTGCTGGAGAAACTGGATGCTGCAGCTACTGACCGCAGCGGTTACCTGGGTATGGTGCATACGGAAGTATTGAACGACGCTGAGAAGGCGGAATGGGAGCGTGTGGTAAAACGCATGGAACGTATTATCAGTGCCGCTGCTGAATCAAAGATCGGTGTGCTGGTAGATGCCGAAGAAACATGGATCCAGGATCCGGTGGATGCGCTTACCATGCAGATGATGGAGAAATACAATCGCGGCAGGGTAGTGGTGTTCAACACAATTCAGTTGTATCGTCATGATCGTCTGCAATTCCTGAAAGACAGTTTTAATCAGACGCAACAACGCTTCGTTCTTGGCGCCAAACTGGTGCGCGGAGCTTATATGGAAAAGGAACGAAGGCGTGCAGAAGAAATGGGGTATCCTTCTCCCATTCAGCCCGACAAAGCAAGCAGCGACAAGGATTACAACGAAGCCGTTGAATTCTGTCTCCATCATATCGATCAGATCTCATTGATCGTGGCATCACACAATGAGTACAGCAACCTGCGCGCCACACAGCTGCTGGATGAGAAGAAGATCCCGCATAATCACCCGCATGTACATTTTTCACAGCTCTACGGAATGAGCGATAATATCACTTTCAACCTGGCGAAAGCTGGTTTTGCTGTAAGCAAGTACCTGCCTTTCGGACCTATCGGGGATGTTATTCCCTACCTGATGCGCAGGGCGCAGGAGAATTCTTCTGTATCCGGACAAACGGGAAGGGAACTGGGGCTGATCAGGAAAGAAGTGGAAAGAAGAAAGCTCAACTGATCTTCACGCAACTATAAACAGCAAGCCGTATGGGATATCCATACGGCTTTTTTGTGCGTTTACTGATTAGCGTTATTTCAATTTGTCAGTGAAGAATCTGATAGTTCTTTCCCAGGCAAGTTTGGCGGCAGCTTCATTGTAACGAGGGCCGGCAGTATCGTTATGGAAGGCATGCTGTGCGCCTTCGTACATATACAGTTCGTAGCTGGTGCCTGCTTTTTTCAGCGCTTCTTCATAAGTGGCGATACCGGCATTTACGCGTTCGTCCATTTGGGCATAATGCAGCTGTACTGCGGCTTTGATCTTTGGCACATCGGCAGCGTCCGGTTGTCTGCCATAGAAAGCAACAGCGGCTTTTAATGCGGGTACATGAACGGCCAGCTGGTTGCTCATGGCGCCTCCCCAGCAAAAGCCTACGCAGCCAAAGTGTCCGTTGCAGTCTTTGAGTGTTTTGAGATAATCGAAAGCTTTTATAAAATGCTGGAGATTTTTGGCCATGTCGAGTTTTCCGATGAGGTCGCGGGCCTGGTCGGCATCGGCTGGGGTACCTCCGGATTCCGATAAAGCATCGGGCGCCAGGGCGATAAAACCTGCATTGGCCACTCTTCTTGTAACATCTTCAATGTGCGGGTTGAGGCCACGGTTCTCATGGATCACTACCACGGCGGCATATTTACCGGGTTTGGATGGCTTGGCGAGATAGCCCTTCATGGTGATATCACCGGTAGGGTAGGTGATCCTTTCCGTGATGATCCCGTTGCCGGATTCAGGAACGGTGGTGGCGGCATCGTATTTCACTTCCAATTGTGCCAGGGTGGAGAGAGCGGCGGTCATGCTGCCGGTGAGCAGAGCCAGGCGTTTGATGAAGTCATCGCGTTTCAATGGCTTGTGGGTGTACTCGTCAAAGAGATTAATGATCTTCTGATCCATGGTTAATGATTGATTGGTGAGCAATGAAGAAGGCTGACTTAAAGTTATTGCATATTTTGAATGCAAAGGTCAGAGGCAGGAAATAGGATTCATCCGGCAGAAAAAAATAAAAGTGGATCAGGAAATGCGTTAAGGTTCAGCAGTTGCGGAAAATTTCTTAACCTTGTGATCCGAAGGGTTTTTAGCTCAGTTGGTTCAGAGCGCTGCTTTGACAGAGCAGAGGTCACCGGTTCGAGCCCGGTAAAACCCACACTACAAAGCTTCACACTGGTGAGGCTTTTTTGTTGCCTCAAAATCAACTTGCCAGGCTATTTTACCCCAGCAACTTCAGGCATATATATAACAATGAAATGGCTTTTGAGACAACATGGACTATATTGCAACATCTTCAATGGATTTGCTGATAAACGGGTTTCCAATAGATATGCTGCTTCTATTTGCAGGTGTTATTAAGCAAGAAAGTCCGTATGGGGTATATGGTGAACCTTTACTCTTTACTTCTTCGCATCATTCCTGATCCGACGCTTCAAGTGGAGCTAAAAGATACTTCTCCACCCACAAGGGAATTGCATCATCAGTTTCAATGAATACTTCCTTGCCATCAACAACCTCTGCTATAAGCTTATATTCGGTTCCTGAATTGTCAAAAACAAAGCATCGGTGGCAATGGGCGACCATTTGAGCTAATAATTCATTAGACCGGAAATAGCGCTCCTCGATCTTATCAGGAGGCACGTCATGGCCTCCTTTAGCAACCCTGGATGCTACACGCCCTTTGTTTATTGAAGGATCTTCGGTAGAAACGAAATAAAGATAGTTTTTAAAACCGGCAGCTTTTGCAGCTTGGAGTGTCTCCAGCTTAGAAGGGTGTGACATTACTGTTTCGAAAGAGAATGTTTCACCCTTTGAAATCAAAAGACCACGAAGATATTCGGCAATTAAAGCTGCTTCATATGAGTTGGTATTCTGACCGATCACCAACACATTGTCACTAAAAGTGAGTTCAATATTGAACCCTTCTTTCTTTGCCTTAACTAGCAAAGTGGATTGTGAAAGATAATCACTAAAATGAAGTGATGTAGAGCTGAGGCCATAATCTGCCAGATTGAGAAATTTTTGTTGCTTACATTTCTTCTCAATTTCATCTGCATTTATATAAGCTCCGGTTCTGACTTGCTTTTGTATTTCTCCTATGATTGTGCTTTTGCCTGAGCCATTGGGGCCAGCAAAAACCCGCATTCTAGGAACGAATTGCTTTTCGGGCATGGAGTACTGTTCCTTTAGTGAATTTACGCTGTGCTGTAGTGGGAAGCTCACGAACAATAAGCTCTGTCCCATCGGCCTGTTTGGCGACGACTTTATTACCATGGAGGTAAGTAGTGGCGATGCCTAAGGCTTTATTCTCATTGATTGCATTAAAAGCAGCAGACCTGCCAAGGGTAACAAGAAAAACCTTTCCCTTTGCCTCTTCAAACTCAATTGGAAACTGTCTAGATCGGATGACTATGCGCGCTCGTTTTATTCCTCTTTTGGAATGATCGACAGTTACCTTGCCTGCCCTATTTGTATTGATATTGCCTTCTCTTTTCATCACGTAACTGTTAAAATTCAATACAATATACGCAAAATGCCTTAATAATATTCAAACTGCTAATGATTGACTGCTCATCTAGTTTCAGTCTCAATTACTTTCAGGCTAAGGCTTGTATGGCAAGTATTTGTCTGTTAATACCTTAAATTGATAAATACGTGCGAATAGAGCCTTTATTCGGTTCGACAATTCTCCGGCAGACTCCACAGAATAGGTAAAGCCCTGCATTGCAGGGCTTTATTTTTTTATGCCTACCGGATGGTCGAACCAATAGAACTTACACTATCAGAGTCTAGGATAGGTAAGCTTAGTATCGCTCATTAGGATAAGTCCTTCTCCCTATTGTCGTGAAACTTTTGATTACATTTCTAAAAAGAATTACTAGCTCTATTATCCCTTGAGGTAATTATTTAATAAAGTTCTGAGTTCACTGGCAACATTTTCCGCCATCAGTGGAGTAATTCCATGACTTGGGGTTATTCCCTGTGCTGAGTTAAACGAATCTTGCTCTATTTTCTCTAATTCGAAAAACACCTTAGTAAATTCTCCTTTTGGGCTTTTATTTACAACATTATACTTTATAAGCTTTTGATCATCGTATTGGTACATTTCTTTTGTGAGGTGTTCTTTATATAAGTCAAGATTCGGATGAATAAATTTATAGTTATTAGTATCTGCAGCAAGCTCAGTGGAAATATCCGGATTGATTAAAAACAAGATTTTATCCTTTTTTATTTCCATATTACAGCGTTTGCAAGAAACACTTAGATTAAAAGGTTCAAACATGTAATCTCCATAAATAACTTTTGGAAGTACGTGTTCAATATCTAATACCATATTGAATTCATCTGTCGTATCTCGTCTACAATAACAGCAGTTTTCATTCAGAATACCACGATAATGATTTTTTATTTTCCGTTTGACAGGGGCAAGTAAAGGATTTTCCCATATTTCTCCTCCCATAGATATAGCGTTCTTAATTATCAGCACATCGGCATCTTGTAATATAAACATACCAGCCTTATAATTATATTTGAGATGATTCGTTATCTCTTTCGACAATTTTAACTGCCAACTCTTTGACTCCATCTAACATTTTGACTTGATCAGGGTCAAAACTCTCCTTTTTTAATTCTTCAATACGAAGCTCTATTGCATCAAAGGTTGTCTCTTTAAGAGCTAACTTATTAAGCAGTTCTATGACATAATTCGACAGGTATCTATTTTTAGGAGTAACCACACTAAAATAGTCAATAAATGCCTCTTCAATATTTACCGGTTCTTTAGTTTTAAGAAAATATTCTGAAGCCTTGCATTCAAAAACTTTTGTTTTGGAATTTGTAATTTCTGCCCCGGTGACAATCAGTGCTGAATGTGTTGCAACTACTATTTTCGGTTGATATAGGTAGAATAATTCGAGTATGATTTTGACGTAATCTTTTTGCCAAGATGGGTGAAGGCTATTTTCAGGTTCATCAATCAAGATAGCCGCTTGGGGTTCAATTGTAGCCGTCAGGTAGATAATCGAACTGATAAAACTTAACTCACCTGAACTTGCTTCAAATAGAGATATGCTTTCACCATTTTTCCTCAAGTGAATTTTGATTCCTCCTAAGATCTTATGTTTTTTTAAAAGCTTCTCCCACTTAAATAACAACAAAAGAGATGAGAGATCAATTTCTTTAAACGAATAGTCATCAACATGCAGCCATATAATTTGTTGATCATATGAATTCGACTTATATAATATTGAAGTTACCTCTAGGAAATCTTCTTCATTCAGCGAATTTCTTAGTGTTTCTATAAGGTCAATTTCATCCCAGTATATTACTTCCCCTGGCAATCTTTCAAAACCTAAAACTGAATCATATCCAATATATTCTAAAGCTTTCGATGCATTTTTTATCTTTTGTAAATCTACAAACCCATTCCCATGTTCAATTGCATTATAATGAAAACGGTCTCTAAAATAAGTAATGCGTCTAAACAATAAAGCCCTTATTGCAGTTTTTGCTTTTGATCTTCCGCCTCGATCACGCAATAAATGTAGATTCCTACGAGACTGGTCAGGAAATTTGTCATAAATCGAATTTGATATTGCAATAACTTTTTTGTCTATCAATAAGAACTGTTCTGACAGTAATCGTAACATGTAACTTTTGCCGCTACCGTTTTCCCCAATTAATATAGAAACATCCCCCTCACTATCTTCGCTATTCACAAGCTCTCCCAGCAGTTCTAAAAAATACATATTGTTAATTTACTTTAATAAATTTTTGATGTATTTAAACCAGAGTCCGAGTTTACAATATAAAAATATTAATATCAATGTCAAATAGATTTTGAATTTTTGACATAGGCTAGTGAGTTAGGATAATTTACATTTCATATTCCAATTATAGACAAACAGCCCTGATTATAAGGCCATTTGTGTGTATTTTACATTAAGAGGTTCGCTTTACACATCAACCACGTAATATGGAAGAATGCGCTGGTTGAATTGATCCATTTGCTTATAAACCAGCGATTAAACTCTCTCCATTAGTCGGCAAATAAAGCCTGATAACCTGCTGATGAAGTTATATTATATCCACCTTTAAGGATATTTATAGTTGTTCCGGCTGAACGCCTTCCTTACCGTCTCGACTCACCGGCAATGCGTCATTTAGAGTTGCCGGCCGTAATGCATCGTAAGCATTGGAGCCGATAACTCCATTTTTACCTTTTCTATTCATATGCTTGCCAGAGCCCCTAATACCGATTAAATAAACCTCTTCTTATGCTACTTTTTTAATATGCCAAGGCTGTGCCTTGTTAATTCTTGACCTGGTCATTTGTAATTGTGAATTAAAAAGATAATTGAAAGAATTATTGCAATATGCCTCACCTGTTCAAATTTTGGAAGCTGGTCTGGCCAGCAAAGGTTTAACCCTTTTAAATTCCTGTCAAGTATTTGTCAATTAATAACTTTAGTTGAAAAATGCGAGTGAATAGTTTCTTTAAATGGTTCGACAATTCGCCAGCAGACTCCACAAAAGGACACTCATTGAGTGTCTTTTTGCGTTAATAGGTAATACCACGATGTGAACAGATTATCAATATCAAACGAAAACAAGCTTATATAATTTGTTGCTCAATGGCAGCCTTATCAATGACAGACCATACTTCCTTTATTTTGTTCCCGTTGAATTGATAAAATACATTTTCTGCGAACTGTACTTTATGTCCATTAACAGGAAGCTGCATAAATGTTCCAATCGGTGTACAGTTGAATGTCAATCTGCAAGCGACCAGGGAATCATTAGCCACCAGTAATTCAGGCTGGAAATAAAGATCTGGAATATCACGGTAATTCTGCTGCAGCATGGTTCGGTAACCGGCCAGGCCGATTTCCTGACCATTATAGCGCACCCGGTCATGAATAAAATGATCTAACTCGTCCCAGGCTTTCTTATTTAAACAGGCGATGTAATCACGATATATGTTGAGGAGCGTGATCATGGTTATCTTATCTTTTTTAATCCGGTTACATTCTACATCACATCCCCAGCTTGTTCATGTTCAGGGCCGTAGCGGAAGGTGTATAGCCCTGTACTTTAAACACCCGTCTGTTTCCGGGCAGGTAACTGGCTTCATTACCCCTGCGGGTATAAATAGCAAGGCCTGCCCCACCACCGGGAGCGCCAAAAAAAGGTGGAGGATAAGCTTTTACAATAGCAATATCTGTAATGGGAATATTGCTGATCTGACCGGGTGACACCCTGACTTCATCGAGGAAAAAGGTAACCGGACCTCCTCTCCATCTGGCCCGGCCGGTAGGAGAGATTTGCAGACCTGCCACCCTGCCCTGTAGGTAGTTGAAAATATTATTGAAGCCGATGGCGCCCGGGTCGTCTAAAACGCTGATGAGCCGCTCATCTGTGGAGCGGAACAGGCCGGTGACATATTCAGCGTTGAACTGCTCAGCGCGGCTTCTGGCGGTAGTCCTTACAATAACCGCTGGCAGTAAAGTGCCACGATCCGCAAACAACTTTTCGGGCGCTTCAATAGGTTTGCCCAACGTTTGCCTTACCGCCGCTGGAGGGTTGCCTACGTAGAAAGTGCGGCCAGCAACGGCCAGGGGAACGGCACTGGAGTCGAGTTGCGTACTGATACTGATATCCAGTGACTGGTCATTATATTTAGCACCAGAGAAAGCTAACAATGCATTGTCTT
>NZ_JBQCGW010000109.1:0-2991 GCF_051955275.1 Pseudobacter sp.
CCATATGATAAGAGTATAGAGTAATCCTTAAGGAAGGACGATCAGTTTTCTACCTTCGAGCCGGAGATGAATACCGGACTTTTTTAGCAGCACCATCAAACCATCGAGGGAAACATCCTTAGTCATCTTCCCTTCAAACTCAACATGTGGCTGCCCTTTTTCATAATCAACTTCGATATCGTACCACCTGGCTATCTGCCTCATCACTTCATCGATGGATGCACCTTCAAAATTGAAGAAACCATTTTTCCAGGCCATTACTTTTTCTGTATCGATACCGGTGATAATACGTGGTGCGCCTGCTTTTGTTATCTGCGCCTGCTGCCCTGGCTTGATGATGGCACCATTTACTTTCACTGCTCCTTCGATCAATGTGGTATTCAAAGAGGTTTCGTTGTCATAGGCATTTACATTGAAACTGGTGCCCAACACCAGGATCTCCGCTTTTTTACCGGCTGATACGATAAATGGCATTCCTGCTTTTTTCGCAACCTCGAAATAAGCTTCACCTGTGATCTCCACTCTTCTTTCTTTGCCTGCAAACACTGTTGGATAGCGGATGGAGCTGGCTGCGTTCAACCACACCTGTGTGCCGTCTGGCAGAACCAGTCTGAATTCCCTGCCATTGGGCGTAGACATTGTGTTATATGCCACGGCCCCTGAATTATTACCAGTTGACTGATAAGCCAGTTGGCCATCCCGGATCACTGCCTCTGTTCCATTCTGCGTGGCTATCACACCGTTGGGCACACTGTCAAGTTTTACATGTACACCATTGTCAAGCGTAAGAATGGCCCCTGATCTTCCGGCCGCGATGGGTTGTGTATTGGCAGCTAAAACGGGTTCTGTATTTGTATGATCCGTAAACCAGAGATAAGTACCAATGGCTACTAGTAGTAAAACGGATGCAGCTGCCCACCACCATTTCCGCAGGAAAGGCCTGCGTTGCATTTCTAAAACGGGTGCTTCTTCCACAAGGTCAATGGTAATTATGCGGGCGCTCATTTCCCTGATATCCCCTTCGCTGAGTGGTATCCGATCCGCGGGGATCTGAGCAGCGATCAATTGTTCTAAAAGCTGAGCTCCTTCCCCGGATTCATTTTCCAGGATAGCAGCCAGTTCATCCAGTTCAGACTGGTCTGCCTGCTGGTTCAGCACCCGTTCTGCTAAAAATTGTATGCGTTCAGATTGGTTCAATGCAAATATTTTAAAGCCAGGGAATAGGTTTATACAAAGGCTTCAATAACACAGACCCGCAACTGGAATTTCAGGACCTATCAGGATCAAAAAATATTTCGGCAGTCTTCCAGATCAGGAGCATCCAGGAGCCATAGTTGGACTTTTCAATGGAATTCCGGAGGGTTTGAAGTGCGCGCACCAGGGTATTTTTTACTGTACTGGCAGATAATCCAAGCTTTTCTGCTATTTCAGGGATTTTAAGTCCCTCTTCCCTGCTCAGCTGGTAAATCTTTTTCTGCTGGGGTGGCATTTCGATGACTGCCTGACGGATCACCTGTTGCAGGCTCTGGATATTGGCGCCTTCACGGGTCTGGTCAGTTTCTCCCGTGATGCCATATTTGTTGATGTAGGTATCGATGCCCGCCTCCTGCACTTTTTGCTGGCGGAGATAATGGAAGGCCCTGTTGTACGCGATCCGAAGCAGCCAGCTCCTGAATTGCCGGAGCTCAGGCAGCTTGTCGCGGTACAACCAAACACGCAGGAATACATCCTGCACAAGATCTTTGGACGCGGTATAAGATTTGGTGAGCGTGAAAATATGGGCGTGAACAAGGTCCCCGTATTGTAAGAAAACAGTCTCGAACGCCTTTTCGTCGTTGTCGGCTATTGATTGAAGCAGCGTTATTTCATCGTATGGTGGACGGATCGGCAAAGGGTTATCTTAGTTGATAGTAGCTATGCAAACTAAAATAAAATTTCCAATCTCCTGATTTATTCATTTTTTCCTGTGGAATGCTACTTTTTCACGATACCATTCAAAATGGTAATAGCGAGGAAATCCAGGTGCTTTTCAACATAAGCGAAATTATCTTCCAGGAACAGGCGCTGCCCGATTGCGCGCATAGTCATATTCGTTACTTTGGTCCAGACACCGATCTCTTCCTCACTCATCTCCCTGATCTCTCCCCTTTTGATGCCATAGTGCAGCAGGTCCGTTAAAAGGTTCTCCATATAGATATCCCGCTCCCTTCCGATATTCTCCATCAGCGCTGGGTTCTCCATCACATCCGCCCGGAAAACAGAGAATTTGTCGATCTTCTCCCGGATGGACCCGAAAATTGTAGTGAACATCAGCCTGAATTTCTCAGGGGCAGATTCCACCGTGTTCATTTTTTGTTCCGTCATGGCGCGTGACTCATCCATGTCTTCAGCCACAACTGCTTCAAAGATCTCTTCCTTGGTCTTATAATAATAATATAAGGAGCTTTTGGATTTCCCGATGGCTTTGGCAATATCTTCCATGGTGGTCTTCTTGAAACCAAACCGCCCCAGGAGCTCCGCTGCCTTGGTCAGGATCTCTACCCGTACAGGATCTTTTGTTATTTGACTATTCGACATTATTAGTCCAATTAGAATATTCAACAAAAATACCGATTTACACCAGAGCTGGAAGACCGGTACAGGGAAACGTAGAAGATATTCTATGTTTCGGTAGTGCAAACACGCTTAAATGATGTTAATCAATTAAATACGCAACACTTCCTATCATCCCTCCATCATCACTCATGAAAACTACCTGCCCTTTTCACCTTTCTTTAACAAACTATTTGACCATTTGAGTTGAAAAGTCAAATATCCGTATTACTTTTGACTTTTAAACCAAAATAGTCGAATATTCATGGAACAATTAATTCTGGACACTTCCTACCAATGGTTCACTACTCAGGGAGTACAATCCTTCACCATGGACGACATCGCATCCCGCCTGGGCATGTCGAAGAAAACACTCTATCGTTATTTCGTTTCCCGCCA
>NZ_JBQCGW010000110.1:0-3222 GCF_051955275.1 Pseudobacter sp.
AGGATACGATATATTTCTTTCCGGAAGGGAGGGCTGATTTGGTAATATCCTTTCCGGTCACCAGGGTGTAAGCCATTCTTCCTGTGATGGCATCGGCTCTGTACCGGGCAGTATCGGTATAGGTCCAGTTGCCTGTTTCAGGGGCATCGAAGGATGTATATGCGATCTCTGTATTCTTCGCATTCAGAACAACAGCTATAGGATATTGCAACTGGTGAGCCCAGATAAAGGATTTTTTCAGTTTATCTGCTGCTGCCATCGAGAGAATATTTCCTTTCTCATCATATGCAAAAACTTCGGTAGTTGTGTAAGGCAGGCCTGTACCATTTTGGGTGGTTGACAATTCAGGGGCTATGATACTGGCTCCCCACGATTTGTATTTCAGTTCCTGTGTTTTCAATATTTGCGTATTACGGGTGTTGATGGTTTTAACAGGCAGATTGATCATGTTTTTCTGCACCATGGAAATATACGGAGAACCGGAAGCTGTATATTCCGTAGAGTAATACATATGATCACGGAGTGTGTCCCCTTTACTGTCAATTCTGTCCTTTCTGGTAAGCTGAAGTGTTTGCGGGTACTTATCATAGTAATACAATTCTTCAGTCAAAATAGATCCTGCCGGAGTATAATCATATGTTTTTTTGGACTGGATCTTATCGATCCCGGTATACCGTTTGAAATCGGGTACGTAAGCTGTGTAAGGAGAAACATACTGCATATTTGAGGGAAGGATACCCCAAACCTGACTGGGAATATTTACCTGAACGTGGGCATACCGGTACCTGAATTCAGTCTGCAGACTCGTAGGGCTTTGGTACAGATCATGAAAATCAAATCCGGGTTCAGCATCCCAGTATGGCTTGGCTATTTCCGCACTGATCAAATCTGTATTGATGTCTTCAACGCTTTCTTCTGTTGATGGAGTATACACGATTTCCGCTCCGTAATAGGAATAAATCTCTTTTCTGACCGGTTCGTTCTGTTTAAGATAAACCACTTCTTTCAGCTTTCCTCTTTTCCATTCCTGGGCTTCGATAAGCCCCCACATGGTATTGTTATACGGGTTATTGCCATATTTGGTATTGTTATATTCAACATAACTGCCTCTCAAAGGCATTACAGAAACATATTTATACCTGGTCTTGATTGTATCGGAAGGCCCGATCAACTCATCAGTAACATATTCATATCCAAGATACGCGCCACCGGTTGTTTGCAGAGGTTCCATAGAATTGGCCAGTACTTTCCTGCTATGCACCACCTGTCCTATAACTGAATTACCCGGGGCATTGCCATACTGAAAGAAAAGCGGGATAGAAATAAGTTTTCCCGATGTGTTATTGGTTTCCGGGTTAAGGTAGTTGAATTGCCTTTTGGTTGCAACCAAATTCTCACTGCTGTATGTTGTGATTGTTTTGATCCTTTGCCCGCCAACATACATAAAGTTACCGAGATCCACTGGAGCATTGTTCCGCCAGTAAAGATTGAAACCAGTATAATGGCTGCGGCTGGGATTAATTCCCCGGTATTGCAGTATAACGGTCATTCTGTAATTGCCGGGTGCCATCATCATAATTGGTTTATGGTCTTCAGGATAGTAGGTAAAACTGCTGCAGTTGCGCGCAACATGTCGTCTTAGCTCTGTTCTGGTTCCATTATCTTCCATCTTTTCCAGCAGGAAGGTAATATTATCGGTATAGCAGGAATTCCAGTCTTCTCCCGAACCGGTAAAGAAATTGGTGGAACAATTCCATCCTGAACTATACGGCATCCAGGCACCACCAGCAGGAATAACAAAACTCTTCCGGAAATAATATTCTTTATTGCTTGTCCCTGCAATGGAATCGGGAGTAATACCGAATGCAAGACGGTTGCTGCCGGAAATAGTGATGCTGGCTGTGTTCAAAGCAGTTTCCTGTTTACCCACCACCGGCAACATACCTTCAGGGCCTTCGATGAGTGCTGTATTACATTCGTATTCATAAACTTCTTTTCCACCAGTAGGATAGGTGATGGATTTCATATTGAAAATATGGGCATATTCCGGCCCCACATGCCTGAATCCCCAGGTTGTCTGCCCGAGATCTTCAAATCTCCACAATGGAGGCAGGTAATTATTATCGGCTCCATTGAAGTAACCCCAGCTATCCATTCCCAAACAATTCCTGGAAGGTTTTTTATCGAACTCATCGAAGTAATAATCGAATTTATAAGTCTGAACGATATTGTTATTTCCTGCAAAAGACAGGCTGTCGAGCCTTAACCGGTAATCGTACTCGTCTCCAACCGGCCCCATTTTATTATTTCCAAATGTTCCATGAAAATAAGAGTGGTTAAGCAATATTCTTTTGATGACCGTGTTATTCAGATCCTTCACAATCACTTCCTTCAATCTCACGCCCTTATCTGTTTTGGGTTCTGCAATAAAATGGATAGAACCGTTCGGAAAATCGATCCTTTCCAGGTGTTTTTCCATGGCATATGAGAGTGCAGCCTGACCAATGTAGTTTTTGGTTACAGAACTGTAATAGGAGTTATTGCTCCAGCTGCGCGTTGTATCAAATCCTGAACTGTAATGATAGGTGATACTGTCGTTGAAAGTATTGATGATCTTTTTGATATTCCAGGAATCGATGGTATAAGGATCATAATAATCTCCCAGCCCTCTTCTGGTGATCATTCCCCGGCCATATTCTGCAGAAATCCCATCCGGTGTGATGATTGACCAGAAATCCACAGGAGAAAAACTTACCCGACCTGAAAATGCAGATTGTGAAGAGAAATTCACATCCACTTTCACATCACTTTTCGGGAACATCACAAAGCTGTCATTCTTCTGATCGAACATATACCGGCCGGAATAACCGGCAAGACTGTAATAAAATTCATCCGGGCGAAGGTCATTCTCCAGTTGAGTGGGGTCTTTTGCTTTCTGCATATAAACAGAACGGTCCGCAGAACGCCAGTCGGCAATAATATCCGGTAAAGTCCGGAAATAAGCGATTGTACTACCCGGATAGGCGCCTCTGTGTTTAGTAATAAATGTATATTCATCAGGCTTACCTTTGACGGATCTGCTGATCTGGCCACCATAAGACAATGACCAACCTAATCCAACCCAGGTAGCTGCTTCATTCACGCGTATTCCTCCCGCATTGTAATCAAGTGTAACAGGAATGGTAGTTCCTTTTATACTGATCTCAAAAAGTGGAATACTGA